>CAKVKI010000086.1 GCA_934754975.1 uncultured Alistipes sp.
GTGTAGAGCTGGTAAGCACGCTGATGGCACCGCTTCGCATTGCGAGGTTCATAGAATAGACGGTCGATCGTTTTAACGGCGACGATCCGGTTCAGAGGATTCGCTTTCTCACTCATAGGGGAATAAATTTAAACGGAGGCGGAATTACCCCTATTAAATTTACCCAATTCAGACAGAACCCTGCCGGTTATGAAATCCCTTAATCCGACCCATGTCGGTTTTCGGCGGAAACGGCAACCGAAACGCCGGCGGTTCCGCATCCCGGGATGAAAAACATCCGGACCGGAACACGCTGAAACGATGTTGTTCCCGCCGTATTTTCCGGAAAGGCCCCAAAAGGAGATATGCGGATCGCAGCGACGGTTATTCCTGTGGGAGGGACAGACATTGCCGAGCCGAAAATCGATACAGTTAAAAGTCATATGCTTTGACGCTTCATTATTTTCCCGGCAAAGATGGCCCGCATAAAAAGCCTGAACAACAGAAAGAACAACCATTAGCGCTTTTTTAAATATTATATTGCAATCCATCGGCATATGACTCCCGAACACACAAAAACGCGCCGTTTGTACGGCGCGTTTTAAGTTTCCGGCGGACGGCTATTTCTCAGAAATTGCGTCCCGTGTCCCACCACAGGCGGGTGCCGCCATGGTCGGGGCCTCCGAGGTCTTTCAGGAGCATCTCGTATTGTTCGGGGTCCGAGGTTTCGAGCGTCGCAGGGTACGGCAGGCGGCGGATCATCGTCTCTGTGTCGATGCTCTGGCCCTTGCTGTGGTTGAAGCGCACGGGAAACAGGCGCGGATAGCCCGTCCGCCGCTGCTCGGCCCAGGCTTCGCAGCCTTCGGGATACATGGCGATCCACTTCTGGGTGACGATCCGTTCGAGTTTGGTCTCGGCGGCCGCGGTCTCGTCCCACCGGGGCGACACGCGGCACCGGGCCGCAATATCGTTCTCAGGGGTGATCGGGTCCCGGTAGTCGGCCGCAGAATCGTCGTTCTCCAGATACTGCTCCGCACCCGAAACCCGCCATTGGGCGAACGACATGGTAACTCCGGTGCGATAACACGTTCCGGCATCCTCATCGGTCCACCCCCGCAGGGCGGCTTCGGCGCGCAGGAACCACACTTCGGCCGCAGACATCAGCACGACTTCGGTCGACGGCTCGACGGTAAGCCGCGAAAAGGCGGCGTAATAATTATGCGAAAAGGCGGTTCCCTGACGGATTCCGTGATATTGTCCTTTCAGACGTATCGTTACGGCTCCCCCGCTCTCGTCCGTAACAACGATGTCGTCGCGGCAGGGTTCAAAAAACTTTTCGATACGCGGATCGCCGAAACCGGTCAGCACGGACTCCATCGAAGCGTTCATGACAGCCTCGTTCCAGCTCCGGTTGATCGCGCCGAGCGGATTCGAGTAGATTCCCGAAGTCTTGACCGCCGCATTGTTCGTATTGACCTCGATCACCCCGTACGGGTCATCCATCGCCTTGCGGAATTCCGTACGGGCCTTCTCCGGCGCAACCGCGGCCAGGCGCACGGCCAGGCGCATGCGCAGGGAGTTGGCGAAACGGAGCCACGAGGTATAGCTGCCGTCGAGCAGCAGGTCGAATTTCGCAAATTCGGCGGCCGTGGGGCGTTCCGCGACGTAATCCGACAATATCTCTGCGGCTTCATCCAGATCGTCGAAGAAGTGCATGTAGACCTCCTGTTGGCCGTCGGGCACGTACTCGGTTCCCTGAGTGCCGAAATGGGTATAAATCACCGGACCGTAGTAGTCAGTCACCCGCTGCATGACCAGCACCTTGAGTATTTTGGCAATGGCATAGAACGGCGGCATCAGCTCGGGAGCGGTCTGCTCCAGCCGGTAGATTTCGGGCATTACATAGGAGTAGGTGAACTGCCACATGGCGCTGTTCCAGCCGTCCTGCAGGTTATAGTCGGAGTTGTGGCTTCCGCCCTGCAGGGGTTTCGGATCGTGCATATACCCCGAAAATAGATCCGCATTGAGATTCTGCGTGAGCTGGAAAGGCCAGTTCTTGCCCTTGCCGAAGTCGTAATTGAAATAGACGCCCTGCTGGATAATGCCCAGACGGTATCCCAAGCCGTTGTTGTCGGCTTCCAGCTCGCCGTCCGTGATGCCGGAGAGGTCGTCGTTTATATCACGGAAACCACCCGTGCATGCACTGAAAAGCACCGCACAAAGTCCCGCGAACAGATATGTATACCGACATTTCATGCTTAAAATTCCAGTTTGATATTAAATCCTATGTTGCGCACGGTCGGCATGCCGTAAACTTCGATTCCCTGGTTGTCGTTGCCCGTCGAAAGAACCAGATCGGGATCGAACGGCGCGGCGTTGTAAATAAAGAAAAGATTGCGCGCGACCAGCGACACGGTTACGCCGCTCAGCACCCGCGTGCGGCGGACCAGCTTCTGCGGCAGCGCATAGGAGACGGCCAATTCGCGCAGCCGGATATTCGTGGCGTCGTACATGTAATATTCCGTCACGCCGGCGCGTCCGCCGACCAGTTTGTAGAATCCCTTCACGTCGTCGATCCGCCGCCCTTCGAGCGTCACGTAACCGCGGTCGCGGGCATCGGCCGTCACGGCCGAAACGCCGTAGGAGTCCAGATCGGCCATGGTCTGCGACAGGAGACGGCCCCCGTAACGGCAGTCCAGCAGCAGCGACAGCGACGCGCCTTTGTAAGAGAACGTATTGTTCCACGACAGCGCGAACACGGGATTCGCATTGCCTACTTTCACGGTATTGCCGTCGCCCGCGGTACGGGGCAGGCCGGCATAGTCGCCCTCGGTTTCGTAAACGATATTCCCGCTGCCGTCGCGCTCGAACGCCCGGCCGTAAATGTCGCCGATAGACCCGCCCTCGACCAGTTTCATGGCATAAGACGACGAGAAGCTCGACGGGCCGTAGACATATTCGCGCAGTTCGTCGTGCAGTTTTATCACCCGGTTTTTGTTATGCGCGAAGTTCACGACCGACTGCCATGTAAAGCCCTTCCCGTAGACCGGATAGGCGCTCAGCGACACCTCGACGCCCTCGTTTTCGATGTTTCCGGCATTTTCGTACCGGAAAGCATAGGCTTCGCCCGAGAGGGCCGGAAGCTTGAAGAACTGGTTGTGGGTGTTGGTCTTGTAGTATGTCGCGTTGATTCCGAGCCGGTCGCCGAAGAAACGCCATTCGAGACCCGCTTCGAGCGCATTGGTCATCTCGGGCTTGAGGTCGGTGCCCGGGGCCGCATCGGCGGCGTTGATGCCCCCGCCGACGGTAATGTGGGCCTTGGGGTTGGTGATGAACATCGGAATGTCGTTACCCACGCGGCTCCACGTCAGGCGGACCTTGGCAAACGAGATCCATTCGGGCAGTTTGAACATCTTGCCGACGACCCACGACGCGCCGAGCGAATAGTAGAAGAACCCGCTCCCCTCGTGCGAGGTGTAAGCCAGCGTCGAAGCCCAGTCGTTGCGCCCCGTGACCTCAAGGTTGAGACTCTCGGCGTATTTGACCGAAGCCGTGGCGAAGAGCGACTGTATCTGGCGGCGGGCGTCGATCTGCTCATCGACGTAGGCCGAGCTGTTCATGACGATATTGGCCACGTTGAACACATTGGGATAATAGAGCGACGCGGTTTTCGAGTCGATACGCAGCGAATTTACCGTCCGGTCGTTCAGGGAGGCGCCGGCCGTCGCGCTGAACGTCCAGTCGGGGCTGAAGCGCCTTTCGAAGAGGGCCAGCGCCTCGCCGTTGAAAAGGGTCTCCGAGTAACTGCTTTCGATGTAACGCCCGTTGGCGCCGGCCAGCGCCGGCGCCGTCGAAGCATAGAACCTCTGGCGGACCTTGTCGTCGATATAATCGACATTGCCGCGGGCGCGGATACGCAGCCAGTCGGTCACTTTCCAATCGGCGGACAGGGAAGCCATGACCCGGTTGCGCAGGCTCTTGCTGCGGATGCGGTTGGTGATCCAATAGGGATTCTGCTCGAAATCGTCGCTCGGGGCGATCCAGTTCTGCACGCAGAACTTGCGATCGGCGTCATAGATCTCGAAATATTCCCGGTAGCGGGTTATATTGACGCCGCGCGGGAAACGGTAAAGTCCCACCAGCGGATTCATGTAGAATCCGCCCGGCACCGGTTTGTCCTTCACGACCTGACGCATGAAGCTGATATTGCCGTCGAGTTTGAGCCGTCCCCGGAACAGGTCGGTCGTCGCCCGCAGGTTGAAATTATGCCGTATCAGGCGGTTCGACCCCGTGATTCCGCGCTCGGCGGTATTGGCATAGGAGAAGTAGGTCTGCATCTGCTCGGTGCCCGAAGAGACCGACAGCGAGTTCATCGCCGTAACGCCCGTCCGGAAAAAATCCCCGGCGTTGTCGTAAGCCTTGATCGCGGCGCGCGCTCCCCAGCTTTCGACATCGCCGCTCACCCCGTAACGGTTCTGGAAGTCCGGCAGGCGGAAAGGGGCCTGGAACGTAAGGTTCGAAGTGAACGTCACGGGCTGCCGCTTCGCTGCGCTGCCTCTCTTGGTCGTAATCAGGATCACGCCGTTGGCGGCCTGACTGCCGTACAACGCCGCCGCCGGAGCGCCCTTGAGGATCGAGACGCTCTCGATATCCTCGGCATTGAGGTTCGAGATGCCGTCGCCGCCGTCACGGTTGCCAGCATCGGCGACACCCCCGATAGCCGTGTAAGCCTGCTCGGGCGAGGAGTTGAGAATCGGCATGCCGTCGACTACGTACAGCGGCTGGTTGTCGCTGGCCACCGAGCGGACGCCGCGGATGCTGACCTTGGAAGAGGCGCCCGCGCCCGAAGAACTTTCGTTCACCTGCACGCCGGCCGACTTGCCCGCGAGCGAGAGAATCATGTTGGAGGATTTGACGGCAGTGAGCTGCGTTCCCTTTATCTTGTCGGCCGAATAGGTCAGGTCGGCATAGTTGCGCTCCAGTCCCAGGGCCGTTACGATGACGTCGGCGATGACTTTCACGTCCTCCTCCAGCGTGATCTCGAACCCGGTCCGGTTTTCCGTCGCGACGCTGCGGGGCACATAGCCCACGCACGAAAAGTCGAGTACGGCGCCGGGAGCGACGCTGATCGAAAATTCGCCTTCGGAGAGGGTCGCCACGCCGTTCGAGGTCCCGTGTTCGACAACGGTAACCCCGACAAGGGGCGTTCCCGCCTGGTCGGCAACGTGGCCGCGAACCACTACTTTCTGCGGAACGGACTGGGCCCGGACTTCGAATCCGGACAGCAGGCAGAAGCAGAACAGCAAGACCAGGGCGCGGAACAGATTCCGGCAGCTCGGTCCCGATAATTTTTCAGAATAAGACGTAAAAGGCATCACATTGTCAAAACAATCCGTTACAAAAATATAAAACTTTGGCATTATATCATAAAAAATAGAACAAATCAGCCAAATCATTGGTCACAATAGCCCGGAATAGCACACAATATACGGTAAATCAGTACGTTTTTACTTCATCAAAGGTTATTGACGGAGACATTTCCGGAATAGTGGTAGGCCGAACCGTAATCCGTATAAGCGCCGTCCCGGAAGAAACGGTATATTTGCACCATACAAACCTGAAAGATTATGTCGGGCAAGAAAAAAAGAGGTAAAATGATAATCCTGTCAAGCATACTGCTCGCAGCGGTGATCGCCGCATGCGTCATCGTCCGTCTGCCGAGTTTCGGACGGCTGCCCCGGGGCAAACGGCTCGAACGTATCCAGCAGTCGCCGAACTACCGCGACGGCCAGTTCCGCAACCTGGAAGCCAGCCCGATGATGACCGGCGACAAGAGCCGAGTCCGCGGCATACTGGAATTTCTCTTCCGCAAACAGGAGGGGCTGCGGCCCGACAATGCGGTGCCGGCGATCCGTACCGACCTGCGGGCGCTCAGCCCGGACAGCAACCTGCTGGTCTGGTTCGGACATTCGTCCTGCCTGATCCAGGCCGAAGGACGCCGGACGCTCGTCGATCCGGTCTTCCGCAGCGCGGCGCCATTCTCATTTCTCAACCGTCCGTTCAAAGGCACCGACATCTACCGCCCCGAAGAGATGCCGCCCATAGACTACCTCATCATCACGCACGACCATTGGGATCACCTCGACTACCGTACGGTTCGTGAACTGAAAGAGCGCATCGGCACGGTCGTCTGCCCGCTGGGCGTCGGCGAACATTTCGAATACTGGGGTTTCGATCCGGCGAAAATCGTCGAACTGGACTGGTACGAACAGCAGACGCTCGGCGACGGATTCACCGTCCACTGCCTGCCCTCGCGCCACTTCTCGGGGCGCGGACTGTCGCCGAACAAGTCGTTGTGGGGATCGTTCCTGCTGCAAACGCCCGCGCGGAAAATCTACCTGGGCGGCGACGGCGGATACGGAGTCCATTTCGCCGGGATCGGGCGGCAGTTTCCGGACATAGACCTCGCCATACTCGAAAACGGCCAGTACAACGAAGCGTGGAAATACATCCACACGATGCCCGACCAACTGTCCAAAGCCGCAAAAGAGCTGGGCGCGAAGCGGATTATGACGGTCCACCACTCGAAATACGCCCTTGCCAAACACCGCTGGGACGAACCGCTGGCGACCGAAGCGGCTTTGGCCGCGGACACCGCGCTGCATGTCCTGCGGCCCGAAATCGGCGAAGTAGTTCCGCTGGGAACTCCGCAACCGGAGCCGGAAAGATAACTCACCGGCGATCCAACGAGGTCGCTCCGTCGGAAGTTTCGCAGTCCGCACGAGGACAAAACGGCGCACCGTACAATTCACGCCGAACCGCCCTGCGGCGATGGGACATCGCCTTCCCGCTACGGAAATCCGAGCCTGACGATCCACGAAAAAAGCGGCCTTTTACACGCATACTCAGGACTTAAGGGCCGCCGATTCTGGTATGCAATTTGCTCCGTGGGAAGGAAAATCCATATATTATGAATAATTTTTCCTCACTGATCGAAAATTCGAAGCAGGCCGTACGTTACTGGTGGCTGCTGCTGATCATCGGCATCGCCCTGTTCGTCGTGGGCATTCTGATATTCGTCTATCCCACCCAGAGTTATCTGGGCATGTCGCTCGTATTCGGCTGGCTCATGCTGTTCTCGGGCATCCTCGAAGTCGTACTCTCGTCGGCCAACAGGCATTTCATCACGGGCCGCGGCTGGATGCTGGCCGGAGGCATCATCGAAATCATTCTGGGTATCATCCTGATTTTCAACGTCGCGCTTTCAGCCGCCACGCTGCCGATTTTCCTCGGTTTCTGGCTTATGCTGCGCGGATTCAGCGCCATCGGCCTGGGCGGCGACATGAGCGCCATGGAGGTTCCCGGATCGGGCTGGACCGTTTTCAGCGGAATCCTGCTGGTACTCTGCTCGCTGTGGATCCTGTTTCAACCGTTGGTGTTCGGCACTACGGCCGTCGTGATCTGGGTAGGCATTTCGCTGCTCTTCGCCGGCATCGCAGCCTGCTCGCTCTCGCTCCAGCTGCGGCAGGCGCACCACTGCCTCGGCGACCGCTGATGTCCGGCGACACCGATACAAGCCCCTGTCAAGGGGCTTTTTTTATTCCCGCAACCGGCCCGCTTCCGTTTTGCAGTCTCACCTTTTTTGCATACCTTTATACATGCCAAGCAATACCCACATGAAAAAGATCGTAATTTCAACTCTTGCTGCCGCCCTATTCTCCGCCTGCGGCGTACAGACACACAACGCGGCGAAACAGCAGGAAAAATCAAAAACCGAGCAAACCATGGAGACTACAAGAACAGACCGAATGAACGGAGCGTACACGGCCCAACGTCCGCTGAACGACGAGGAAAAGGAACTTTTCGAGACCGTAATGGCGAAATACGTGGGTGTGAAATACACCCCGGAAAGCGTAGCCACGCAGGTCGTGGCCGGAATCAATTACAGGTTCGTCTGCACGGCGGAACCCATGACGCAGGCTTCACAGACCTTCAAAGCCGAAATCACCATTTTCCAGCCCCTGCCCGACCGGGGCGAAGCGCAAATCACCAAAATCAGGCAGTTGTAACTCCCGCCGCAGCGTGTTCGAGAAATTCCTGCAGGATAAGCGCATGATTCTCGGCCGCATTTTTCGATGCGTACAGTAACGTAACAGTATCTTTTCCGGCGATCCGGCGGACAAATTCCTGCACGGCCTGCGAGCCGTGCAGTTCTTTGATATACCGGCGGCGGAACTCCGGCCAGCGGGTCTGCGGATCGGCATGGTACCAGGCGCGCAGCTCGGAGCTGGGCGTGATCTCCTTAGCCCACAGGTCGTAATGCAGCGCATCCTTGCGCACGCCCCGCGGCCACAGTTTATCGACCAGCACCCGGTAGCCGTCCTCCGGCGCCGGGGCTTCGTAAACGCGTTTGATCCGTACCCGTGTCATATGGTCATTTCCAAAGGCGTGAAAAGCTCGATCAGATTTTCTTCAGGATCTCTCAAATGAACGACCCGCATGCCCCAGCCGGGCATGTCGGTCGGCTGATTGATAAACTCAACGCCCTTTGCCGAAAGGGTTTTGAAGGTTTCATCGACATTATCAACTTCAAACGACACCATCATTTTTTCTCTGCAACCGGCCGGCTGGTCTTTGTCCGCATTACCGACAGCAGACGCCATAAGGTCGGACGTAAATATCGCCAATCCTTCGATGCCCTCGGCTACCTTGAAACTTCCGTAACAGCCTTCGATATCAAAAGCCGCTTCCAAACCGAGTTTTTCGGTATAAAACCGGAAACACTTTTCATAGTCTTTGACCAATAATCTTACATTGCTGAATTTCATAATTGTCCAGTTTAAAAAGAGATGCCGGAACAGGCCGGAATTCCTAAAATGAAGGGCGCCTCCCGGCGCCCTTCCCCATCAAAAATTAACCCTTAAAAATTATCCCCATTCCGAAAAACTTCCGAGAGGTAGTGGTGAAGGTAGTAAAGATCCGCATCACCCTGTATCACCTCCCGTTGCAGAAGATCTTCTTCATCGGAGATGCCGTCGTCCGAAACTTCGTTTTTGTCTATATCCTCCATAGGCATCTTATAATTTTGCTTTGTACTAACTAAACGCCGTGCCTATGGAAATATTGTGTGCCGGTCAGCACAAAATCATATTTTTTTCTTTAATCATCCGCCGCAGGTTGATAAGCGCATAGCGCATCCGTCCCAACGCGGTATTTATACTCACGTCGGTCTGCTCGGCAATGTCCTTGAAACTGAGTCCGGCGAAATAACGCATCATCACCACTTCGCGCTGCTCGGCAGGGAGCAGCTCGACCAGTGCGCGCACGTCGCGCTCGATCTGTTCGCTGACCATGGCGTCCTCCACGTTTCGCTCGGCGAAACGCAGCGATCCCAGCACATCGTATCCGGCTTCGGCTTCGGTGACGGCTTTGTTCTGCCGCTGGGCACGGAAATGGTCGATCACCTGGTTGTGCGCGATGCGCAGCACCCACGAGAGAAATTTCCCGTTGTCCGTATAGCGACCGTCGTCGATTACCCGCACGGCTTTGATAAATGTTTCCTGGAAAACATCCTCGGCGACATCACGGTCCTTTACCATCATATTGATGTAGTCGCGCACACGGCGGCTATGGCGTTCGATGAGCTTGGATATGGCACTTTGGTCACCTGAAAGGTAGTGATTAAGCAATACCTGGTCACTTAATACTTGCACGTTCATACTCTTGTCTCCTAAATGTAGTTAAGAGTAGACTTTTCCCGATAGGCAATCTTTTTAATGTTGTGAGTGTCGATAATTTGTCGTTCGGGCTTTCGGGAAACCGGAGTTTCCGGAGCCTTGACGGTTGCAAGGTAAGCACTTTTTTCCGAAAATCCAAATTTCTTTCTACTCTGCCGGGAACGCCCCGGTCTGTTTATTCG
>CAKVKI010000087.1 GCA_934754975.1 uncultured Alistipes sp.
ATTGCACTCAGGATTATCCCGATCAATTTGTCGTAGCCGATCTGAGCTTTTGTCGCTTTCTAATTCCATGTCGTTTTATTGTTTTGGTTACATTAAGGAATAGATAGCCCTGTTTCGATATGTTTGGATTCGGTGCTGTTTTTCTACAGACACATCGCCGCTTCACCGATAACCCGGCTTCCGAAGCCGTCGAAGTAGATGTTTGTCGTTTGCAGGTCGCTGTGTCCGGGCATTTGGGAAATAATCTCGCGCGGCACGTCGTCTGCCTGCAGATCCATCGCCATCGTACGATGGCTTGCATAAGTTCGAATCTTGTCACCCCGACAAGCCGAGAGTCAGCCGCTTATGTGAAAACATAGGCGGCTGATTTTGTTTGGCGGGGGCAGGGGCCGGGCAGAGGTGATGCGGGAGAAGCCGCAGGTGTCGGTTATGGGGGCTTGTTTGCGGTTCTCGATGCTCGGATTGCGGTTTTTCGGTCTCTTTCGTGTGTTGTTTTACCGGATGAGACGGGGCGCGCGGAGTCGGGGCCTTCGGGCGCCGGAACGGAAAATGCCGATTTTTTTTCGTATCTTTGCACAAAACCCTGTGCTGCGGCCGTTATTATTCATATCGTGCAGACCGCAGATTTTTTGCCTTTGCAGTTCTCCGGCGGCAATCCTGGATATTCGCGGCGGAAAAAATTGTAAATTTTCCCCGCAATGTTTTTCAAATGCGGCGGAATTTGCCGGGGTTTCTTGCGATCAGCGGATTTTTGCGATTCTTTATCGCGCCGGGCCTGTCCCGCACTTCGTGAGACGACACCCGCGATGCGGGATTTCGGCAGCCCATGTCAACAGATGCTTAACACGAAAAACGATAGCTTATGAAACAAAAGAAAATGCTTTCACTCACGCTCTACCAGCTTGGACAGCTTTACCGTCAGGAGTTACCCGAACTTACCGCAGCAGCCGAAGCGAGCTGCGACGCCGCACAGTTCCGAAGGCGTCTGGGCGAGTTGGCATCCCGGCCGGAGTCCGCGCAGAGCGATGCGGGTGAGCAGATTCGACTGCTGATCGATTACGACGGGCAGGATATCGGCGAGTTATCGACCGGCGAGCAGATGCCGGTGCGGACGCTGACCCTGCTGTGGCAATTTCTCACCGGCAACCTGGAAAATGTGGAGATGCGCACGGACCTGTTTATCGACCTGTTTTACCTGTTCAGACGCCTCGGCGGCCTGGAACTGCCGCCGCTCTCGATGCAGCGTGTCCGTATCCGTTCCGAGCGCTGGCCTTCGGGACTCGATCCCGAGGTGCGGGAGATACGGGCCGACAACAAGGAGCGCATGTTGCATCTGCTGGTACAGAAGATCGAAAACCGCAAATCGACGCCCTCGCGGTTCCGTTTTGCGGAGGGCATGAGTTATGAAGACAAATACCGTCAGGTCGCGCTCTGGTGGAACGATTTCAGGTTCCATCTGGCAATGGCGGTGAAAAGCCCCTCGGAACTGAACCGCTTCCTGGGCAATTCGCTTTCGGCGGAGACCATGTACCTGCTGTCGAAAGCCCGCAAGAAAGGAATGCCGTTCTTCGCCACGCCCTATTATCTCTCGCTGCTGGACGTGACCGGAAAGGGTTACAGCGACGAGTCTATCCGCAGCTATATCCTCTACTCGCCCCAGTTGGTCGAGACCTACGGCAGTATCCGCGCCTGGGAGAAGGAGGATGTCGTTGAGGCCGGAAAACCCAATGCCGCGGGGTGGCTGCTGCCCGACGGGCACAATATCCACCGCCGTTATCCGGAGGTGGCGATCCTGATCCCCGATACGATGGGGCGCGCCTGCGGCGGGTTGTGCGCGTCGTGCCAGCGCATGTACGATTTTCAGAGCGAGCGGCTCAATTTCGAGTTCGAGAGCCTGCGGCCCAAGGAGAGCTGGGACCACAAGCTGCGCCGCCTGATGACCTATTTCGAAGAAGATACGCAGCTGCGCGACATCCTTATCACGGGCGGGGACGCCCTGATGAGCCAGAACAAGACGCTGCGCAATATACTGGAAGCCGTGTACCGCATGGCCTGCCGCAAGCGCAAGGCCAACGCCGGGCGTCCCGACGGCGAGAAATACGCCGAGCTGCAGCGCGTGCGCCTCGGTTCGCGCCTGCCGGCTTACCTGCCGATGCGGATCGACGACGGGCTGGTGGAGGTGCTGAAAGAGTTCAAGGAGAAGGCTTCGGCGGTCGGTGTGCAGCAGTTCATCATCCAGACCCATTTCCAATCGCCGCTGGAGGTGACGCCCGAAGCGCAGGAGGCGATCCGCAAGATACTTTCGGCCGGATGGCTCATCACCAACCAGTTGGTTTATACCGTCGCTGCATCGCGCCGCGGGCATACGACCCGTCTGCGACAGGTACTCAATTCGCTGGGCGTGGTTTGCTACTATACCTTCTCGGTGAAGGGATTTCAGGAGAATTACGCCGTCTTTACGCCCAACAGCCGTTCGTTGCAGGAGCAGCGCGAGGAGAAGATATACGGTCGTCTGACGCCCGAACAGGCCCGGGAACTGGATGCCGAGCTGGACAAGGGCGGTGACACGGCCGGGCGCATCCGCCGCTTTATGAGGAAGCACCGGCTGCCGTTCCTGGCGACCGACCGCAGCGTGCTGAACCTGCCGGCCATCGGCAAGAGCATGTCTTTCCGGCTGGTGGGCATTACGCCCGAAGGCAGGCGCATCCTGCGCTTCGACCACGACCGCACGCGCCGCCACAGCCCCATCATCGACCGGATGGGCGAGATCTATATTGTCGAGAACAAATCGCTGGCCGCCTACCTGCGCCAGCTGGAAAACATGGGCGAGGATGCGGACGATTACGCCAGCATCTGGAACTATACGCACGGTGAGACCGAACCCCGGTTCGGACTTTACGTCTATCCCGACTTCCCGTTCGGCGTAACCGGCCGGGTGAGCAACCTGGAACTGGAGTAACGAAAATGAAACGGAGACAGGCCCGGCGGAAGCGATTCCGGCCGGGCCTTAAAATAGTTGCATATATCAGAAATATTTATTATCTTTGTAAGAACGATAAATGAAAACCGGCTCCGATGCCCGGAGCGTTATTCGGGGCAGGTTCCGGTTTTCGTGCAGGCAGAATTATGAAACAGTCCGAAAGATTGATGTCGCTCGACGCCCTCCGCGGGTTCGACATGCTCTTCATCATGGGGTTCGCGTCGCTCGTCGTAGCCGTGTGCGGCTTGTGGCCTTCGGCCGCGACCGATGCGGCAGCCGCTTCGATGAGCCATGTCGCGTGGGACGGCTTCGCCCATCACGATACGATCTTTCCGCTGTTCCTGTTCATCGCCGGCGTGAGTTTTCCCTATTCGATCGCCAAACAGCGTGCGGGAGGGATGTCCGAAGGGCGCATCTATGCCAAGATCATCCGCCGCGGGCTGACGCTCGTCGTGCTGGGCGTGGTTTACAACGGACTGTTCAAGCTCGATTTCGAAAACCTGCGGATCGCGAGCGTACTGGGACGTATCGGACTGGCGTGGAGCATCGCCGCGGTGCTGTATCTCAATTTCGGCGTGAAGACCCGCGCGGCGATCGCCGTGGCGGTGCTGGCGGGCTACGGGCTGCTTTCGGCGCTGGTTGCGGCGCCCGACGCCGCAGGAGCCGGGCCGCTGACCTTCGAAGGAAATCTGGCGGGGTATATCGACCGGCAGTTCCTGCCCGGAAAGCTGATATACGGTTCGTTCGATCCCGAGGGGCTGCTCAGTACGGTGCCTGCCGTGGTGACCGCCATGCTGGGCATGTTTACGGGCGAATTCGTGAAACGCGGGGATCTTCAGGGCGGCCGCAAGACGCTTTGGATGGCCGCGGCGGCCGTGGCGCTGCTGGCGGCGGGGCTGGCGTTCAGCGGGATGCTGCCCGTGAACAAGAAACTTTGGTCGAGTACCTTCGTATGCGTCGTGGGAGCCTACTCGCTGGGAATGTTCGCCCTGTTTTACTACCTGATCGACGTGCGGGGATGGCGTCGCTGGACGCTCTTCTTTCGTGTCGTGGGACTTAATTCGATTACGATTTATCTGGCCCAGCGTATCGTGGGCTTCGGACGTATATCCGACTTTTTCCTCGGCGGCATCGCATCGAAATGCCCTGAGGCTGTGGCTGCCGTGATAAGCAGTGCGGGTTATGTGGCCGTCTGCTGGCTGTTTCTCTACTTCCTTTACAGAAAGAACGTTTTTCTGAAAGTGTAGTCGTAATTGCGGATTCCGTAATGTGCCGCGCGGAGGCGTGGCTGGCGCGGAGTTTGCTCCCCGGTTCATTAAAGTTTAAAATCAAAAAAAATGTTATTATGAATAAGACGATTCATCGCGCCGAGTCGCGCGGCTATGCCGACCACGGTTGGTTACAGACTCACCATACATTCAGCTTTGCAAACTATTACGACCCCCGCCGGGTGCATTTCGGCGCCCTCCGGGTGCTGAACGACGACACCGTCGCTGCGGGCGAGGGGTTCGGAACCCATCCGCACGACAACATGGAGATCGTGTCGATCGCGCTGGAAGGCGCACTCAGGCACGGCGACAGCATGGGCAACATGAAGATCCTGCGTCCGGGAGAGATACAGGTGATGTCGGCCGGAACGGGCATTACGCACAGCGAAATGAACGCCAGCAAAACCGATCCGGTCAAATTCCTGCAGATATGGGTGCTGACCGATGCGCAGGACCACACGCCCCGCTACAATCAGGTCGAACTGGCGCCCGCCAAGCGCAATGTGCCGCATGTGATCGTGGCGCCCGAAGGCCGCGGCAGCGAGCATGTGGGGTGGGTGCATCAGGACGCCTGGTTCTATACGCTGGACCTCGACAAGGACCATGTGACTGAGTACCGCATGAATACCCACGGCCACGGCGCCTATGTCTTCGTGATCGAAGGCAGCGTCGAAGTGGCGGGCGAGGAGCTTGGGCCGCGCGACGGCATGGGCATCTCGGAGGTGGACGAGTTCCTGCTCAAGGGAAACACCGACGCGAAGGTGCTGATTATCGAAGTTCCGATGGAAGTGTGATAAATTGAGGAAAAAGCCTGACCGATTCGGTCAGGCTTTTTTTTGTGTCGGTCGGCGAACTGCCGGAGAGAGGACTCTTCCTGCTCCGGTCCGTGTCCGCCCGGTGCCGCTGCGTCAGAATTCCGAGGTGAAATGGAACCGGATATCCTTGAAATTCTGCTGTGCGAGAGCCAGTCCGTAGCTCGTGTCGGCCAGGAAAACGTCGCGGCCGTGTTTATCGACGGCCATGTTGGTGTGTTTGCGGCGTTTGAAGTCGGCCAGCTCCGCGGCGTTGTCGCTCTCGATCCAGCAGGCTTTGTAGATCGAGATCGGCTCCCAGCGGCAGGCGGCGTTGTACTCGTGTTCGAGGCGGTACTGGATGACTTCGAATTGAAGCGCGCCCACCGTGCCGATGATCTTGCGTCCGTTGAGGGAACTGACGAACAACTGCGCCACGCCCTCGTCCATGAGCTGGTCCACGCCTTTGGCGAGCTGCTTGAATTTCAGCGGGTCGGCGTTCTCGATATAGCGGAACTGTTCGGGGGCGAACGACGGGATGCCCGTGAATTTGAGCTTTTCGCCTTCGGTGAAGGTGTCGCCGATTTTGAAGTTGCCCGTGTCGTGCAGGCCCACGATGTCGCCCGGATAGGCGAAGTCGATGATCGACTTCTTCTCAGCCATGAAAGCCGTCGGCGACGAGAATTTGAGCTGTTTGCCGCTGCGTACGTGCAGGTAGTTTTTGTTGCGTTCGAATGTGCCTGAGCATATTTTCAGAAAGGCGATGCGGTCGCGGTGGTTGGGGTCCATGTTGGCGTGGATCTTGAAAACGAAGCCCGTCATTTTGGCTTCCGAAGGCTCCACGATGCGGGTTTCGGTCGGGGCCGGGCACGGCGAAGGGGCGATGCGCACGAAACATTCGAGCAGTTCGCGCACGCCGAAGTTATTGACCGCCGAACCGAAGAATACCGGGGCCAGTTCGCCCCGCAGATAGGCGCCGCGGTCGAAATCGTCGTAAACGCCCTCGACCAGTTCGACGTCCGAACGCAGCTGGGCCGCGAATTTATCGCCGAGCTGGGTCTCCAGCTCCGACGACGCGAGGTCCGAAATTTCGACCGTCGAAGCGTCGGCCGTGAGCTTCTCGTCCGAAGTGAAGAGCGAAAGGTTTTTCTCGTAGAGGTTGTATACGCCCTTGAACGTGGGGCCGTTCGAGATCGGGAACGCCAGCGGCCGCACGCGGATGCGAAGTTCCTTTTCGACTTCGTCCAGCAGGTCGAACGGCTCCTTCGAGGGGCGGTCGAGTTTGTTGATGAAGACGATTACCGGGGTCTGCCGCATGCGGCAGACCTCCATCAGTTTGCGTGTCTGCGACTCGACGCCCTTGGCGCCGTCGATGACGATGATAACCGAATCGACGGCTGTCAGCGTGCGGAAGGTGTCCTCGGCGAAATCTTCGTGGCCCGGAGTGTCGAGAATGTTGATCTTCACGCCCTTGTATTCGAATCCCATCACGGCCGTGGCGACCGAGATTCCGCGCTGGCGTTCGATCTCCATGAAGTCCGAAGTGGCGCCCTTCTTGATTTTGTTGCTCTTGACGGCTCCGGCGACGTGGATGGCGCCGCCGAAGAGGAGCAGTTTCTCGGTAAGGGTGGTTTTACCCGCGTCGGGGTGGGCGATGACCGCGAAGGTGCGGCGGCGTGTGATCTCTTCCTGTAATGTCATGAAACGGAATAAAATTTTGGGACAAAGATAATGATATCTGTTGTAATAAGCCTTGGAATCCCGGGTAATATTTTTTAATTATATAATATATTGCATTGATTTTTTTGTATATTTGTTATAAACGATAAAAATTAGTTGATATGAAAAAAAATTACTTTTTAATCGGAATCTCTTTACTTCTCGGTTGGGGCTTGGTTTGTTGTAGTAAATCCGAGAGTAATGTGGGAACAGAGCCTGATTTGGATGCTTATGGCGTTGAAATTGGAACATATGAGAATTATCATGGAACGGGATGTACGGTAACGGTGAAAAAACAACCGCAGGTCCGTACAAGCTTTATCGACGAAGTTTACATATTTTCAGTTGATAAACCGGGAAAAGGAACTTGCGAATTTTTCATAACGATGGAGGAAATTCCGGATGATAATAAAATTGTGATTACGCAGTTTGATGAATTTTGGAATGAAATCGTTGCTGTTGTTTATACCGATAGATATTTGACTGATATTATTGTTGCTGAGGATAATCCGGAAACATTGGCAATGACGCGCGGATGGTTTGGCAATTTTTGGAATTGTGCGAAAATGAGGTATCGGGAGGTTGAAAAAGTGATTGAAGAGGATGATGATGTTCATTTTTGGTGCGCTATCGTCGATTATGCTGGAGCCTGTACGATAAGTTCATTAGCCATTTCTGCCATTGATTGTTTTTGATTATGCTTGGGAATGAATCGATTTTTGAGTTGCTGTTTCTCTGCGTCATTCTGATCTATGCGAGCGGGGTGTGGTGCTTCTTCGTTGCCTGGAAACGCTATAGATTCAGTCTGTGGTGGCTATGTATTGTTGCTATACTGATTCTTGCACCTGTTTTCCTGTTCCCGTTGTGTGGCAACCTGAGCTATTCGGCCGCCAAGCGGTCGAAACTATCGAGAGAAGAGCTGGAGAAAGTGTCGTTTTATAATCGTTTGGGATGGGTGTTGGCGTTCTGCTTTTTGCTTGTCAACCTTGTTGTGCGGACGGTTTTATGGTATGTCCTACCTCCTGCGGAAAATATTCTGGGATTGTCTTTTGTACTCACTACTTTCGCATGGACGATCGTTTCAGCCGCGTTTCTCTGTGCGTTGCGCCGGATGTGAATTTTTCAGTAAATTGATCGCTGATACAAAAACAAATATGACCGGAGACACAAAAAGAGTCTCCGGTCATATTTTTCGAAAAATAATCAGTATTGTGCTACTCTTTCGGATAATCGGCATTGTAGTGGCAGCCGACCGACTCTTTGATTTCGCGGCCCTGCTTGATGACCAGGTAGGCCACGGCGATCATGTTGCGCAGTTCGCACAGTTCGCGGTTGGGCTTGGTCTTGTTGTAAAGTTCCTCGGTCTCCTGCCACAGGATCTCCAGCCGCCGCATGGCGCGCTTGAGCGAGAGGTTCGAGCGGACGATGCCCACGTAATTGGACATCAGCGTCTGCATTTCGCGCTTCGACTGGATGATCATCAGCATCTCTTCGGTGTGCTGCGTGCCTTCGAAGTCCCAGTCGGGAATTCCCTCCTGAATTTCGACCCGGTCGAGCAGCGACGATGCGTGGCGCGCTGCCTGGTCGGCGTATACCACCGCTTCGATCAGCGAATTGGAGGCCAGCCGGTTTGCGCCGTGCAGTCCCGTGCAGGAGGTCTCGCCCAGCGCATAAAGCCGCCTGATGGAGGTCTCGCCGTTGGCGTCCACCTTGACCCCGCCGCAGCAGTAGTGCGCCGCGGGAGTGACGGGAATCCAATCCCGGGTGATGTCGATGCCGATCGAAAGGCACTTCTCGTAAATGTTCGGGAAGTGGCTGCGGATGGCGTCGGGATCTTTGTGCGTGACGTCGAGGTAGACGAAATCCGAACCCTGTTTGGTCATTTCGCGGTAGATGGCGCGGGCCACCACGTCGCGCGGGGCCAGCGATTTCATCGGGTGGTATTTGTCCATGAACTCTTCGCCGCCGGGCAGGCGCAGGATGGCCCCGAAACCGCGCATGGCCTCCGTGATGAGGAAGTTGGGCTTCTCGCTGGGGTTGTAGAGCGTGGTGGGGTGGAACTGGATGAACTCCATGTTTTCGGTAATCGCCTTGGCGCGGTGACACATGGCGATGCCGTCGCCCGTGGCGACCACCGGATTGGAGGTCGTGGAGTAGATGTTGCCGCAGCCGCCCGTGGCGACGACGGTGGATTTGGCCAGCATGGTCTCGATTTCGTTCGTTTCGAGATTCAGGACGTAAGCCCCGAAGCAGGTCAGGCCGCGGGTGTGGCGCGTGACGAATTCGCCCAGATGGTGCTGCGTCAGCAGGTCGATGGCGAAATGGTGTTCGAGTACGGTGATGTCGGGATGCCTGCGGACCGACTCGATGAGCGCCCGTTCGATCTCGGCGCCCGTCAGATCCTCGTGGTGGAGGATGCGGTGTTCGGTGTGGCCGCCTTCGCGGTTCAGCTCGAAACGCCCGTCGGGGGTCTTGTCGAAATGCGTGCCCCATTCGATCAGGTCCTGGATCAGCTCCGGAGCCCGTCGCACGACCAATCCGACGGCCTCATCGTCGCATTTGCCCGCACCGCAGACCAGCGTGTCGCGGATGTGTTTCTCGAATGTGTCGGGGGCGTACGTTACCGAGCAGATGCCGCCTTGCGCATAGTTGGTGTTGCACTCGTTCATTTCGCCCTTCGTCACGATGGTGACGTGTCCGTGGGCGGCGGCTTTGAGCGCGAACGAAAGGCCTGCCGCGCCGGAACCGATAACCAGAAAGTCGGTTTTCATAGTTTTGCAAGCATTAAGCGTCGCAAAGTTATAAAAAATGCCCGATAATCCCATTCCCGGCGGGGAAAAGCGTTCGGAAAAATACCGGAACGGCTTCGGAACATACCCCCGGAGCCGTAATTTTTTCGGTACGGCGGGCGATATTTGGAATTTTTCCTTATTTTTGTCTTAAGCTACCCGAAATAAATTATGAAAAAACTACTTTTGACTCTGGCCGCCGGAATATGTCTTTGTTCCTGCGGTTCGCACGATTCGCAGATCGCCATCGTGCCTTATCCCAATCAACTCGAACCCGGCCGGGGAACCTTTGCCGTGAAGAACCAGTCCGTCACCTGCGACA
>CAKVKI010000088.1 GCA_934754975.1 uncultured Alistipes sp.
TTGATATTCTGTTCGAGGGGTTCGGTGATCTGGTTCTCGATCACATCGGCGTTGGCGCCCGGATAGGAACACGTCACCGAGATAATCGGATTGTCCACGCTCGGAAACTCCCGCACGCCCAGATAACTGTATCCGATGAAGCCGAATAGCAGGATGATGATCGTCAGTACCGTGGACAATACGGGACGCCGGATGCTGAGTTCGGAAATATTCATACGCCGTCGGGGTTATTCGATGACATCGAGTTTCACGGGCAGGTCGGTACGCAGCTGCAGGGTGCCGGAGGTAATCAGCGTGTCGCCCACGTTCAGCCCTTCGATAATCTGGATGCTGGATTCGGTCCGCAGACCGGTCTTGACCTCGACGGACTGCGCCTTTCCGCCTTTGTAGAGGTAAACTTTATCCACGCCCATCTCCGGCACAATGGCTTCGGTCGGTACGGCAATGGCGTTGGGAATATCGTGCAGGCGGATTTTCACGGTCACGAAACGTCCCGGCAGCAGCGTCCCCTGCGTATTGGGGTAAAGCGCCCGCACGGCCAGCGTACGCGTGTCGATATCCACCTTCGATTCCTGCGCGTAGACCGACGCCCGGAAGGTCTCGTTCCGGCCTTCGACCGTAAACGAAAGCGGCGTTCCCGGCCTGATCTGGTTGGCATAACGCTCCGGCACGAAAAGGTCGATTTTGAGCGGCGAAATCTTCGTCAGTTTGGCCACCACCACGCTGGGCGAGGCGTAGGCGCCTTCGCTGACGTTCCGCAGACCGATAATTCCGTCGAACGGGGCGCGCAGTTCCGTCAGCGCGATATTGGCCTTGACGATGTCGATGTCGGCGTTGAGCATCGCCAGCTCCGTGCTGGCCTGCTCGTAGGCTTCCTGGCTGACGGCGTCCTTTTCGAGCAATGCGCTCTGGCGGTAGACCCGGTCCTCGGCCAGCTTGAGCTGCGCTTCGTAGCGCGACAGCTGCGCCAGCAGCGGTTTGTCGTTCACCTTGGCCAGCAGTTCGCCTTTGCGGACGATCGACCCCTCCTTGAAATTGATCTCGACGATCTTGCCCGAGGTCTCGAACGAGAGGTCCACCTCTTCGTCGGGCAGCAGGTTGCCGACCATCGTAATGCCGTCGGTAAGGGACTGCGGGCGCACGACGAGTCCGTTTACATTCAGGATATTCTTCTTGCGGGGCGCGCTCACCGCGGACGGATCGGCCTCCGACGCGGAAGAACCGGTACCGAAGTGTTTATAAACGCCCAGTACGGCACAAAATACCACGAGGACAACGGCCGTAATGATCCATTTCTTTTTTTTATTCATGCAGCGAGTAAGGTTTGATTTCGGAGTCAATGCAAAGATACGAAAAAAGCGTATGCAACGGTCATTCCCGACCGGCCCGATTATGTTCCCTGCGGATAAATCGGTCAGACTAACTTTTTGAGCGTTTTGGACAATCGAATATCCGAAAACACTTCCGACCTTTGTCCCGGTCAGGAAAAATGGGACTTCCCGGCAAGAACAGGCCGCGGATAAAACCCGGGACTTCATGCCGTACGGCGGACATCGGGGAGGGTCAAACGGCAAAAATCGGAGGTGAAACGCCGGCGATATTCCTCAAAACCGGCCATACACCCGGCCGGGAGACCGTGCCGCACCGGTTTGAAAGATCCGGATCGCTCCTGACGCCGAACATTCGGAACAGGAAACTAAGAATCGCACCCATTATCCCCGGCGCCAGCGATTCCGGGGGGGGCGTCCGATCCGCTCCGGCGATGCGGCCGAAACAGCTTCCGTTCATTTTACGGCTCCGGACAGCACAAAAAAGCAAATAAATAGTATCTTTGTTTTAATACAAACCCGAAACAAATATGGAACTTGTAATCCTGCTTGTCATTGCGGCCGCAATTTTTATCATTGCGCTTCCCCTCGCATCTTTTGTGAAACTCTCCTCCATCGACTCCCGCCTGCAGGAGATGGAGCAGGCCCTCAAAGAGCTGGCGAAGTCCGGAATCAGGGTTGAATCCGAGCCGGAACGAATCGAAGAACCGGACGTTCAATCCGACGAGGAGGCGATACTGGAAATCATCGACGCGGAGCTTCCGGACGAAGACGAAGCCCCGCAGGACGAATCCTGGGAGCTGCCGGAAACCGAAACCCCGGAGCTGCAGCCGGCCTGTTTCGACGCCGCGCCGGAAGCCAGGCCCGAACCAACGTCTTGCAGCATGACCGCCGCAGCGGAAGAATCGACGGTCTCGGAGAATCCGCAGGCGTCCGAGGGTCCGGAAGCCCCCGAAAATCCGGAGACTGCGGAAATCCCGGAAACCATTCCGGCACCCGCCGAAAAGCCGAAGAAAGCGTTTCCGGCCATCCGTTTCGAGAACCTGCTGAGCAAAATCGGCATCGTCACGCTGGTACTGGGTATCGGTTTCTTTGTAAAATACGCCATCGACAAAGAGTGGATCAACGAAGTGGGACGCGTCGGCATAGGCGTACTCACGGGCGGCGCGCTCATCGCCATCGCCCACAAACTGCGGAAGTCTTACAACCTGTTTTCGGCCATCATGGTCGGCGGCGGCATCTCCGTACTGTATATAACCATCACGCTGGCATTCCGGGAATACCAACTTTTCAGCCAGACGGCGGCCTTCGTCATCCTGATCGCCATAACGGTCTTTTCGGTCATTCTCTCGCTGGTCTACGACCGCAGGGAACTGGCGCTGTTCTCGCTGCTCGGCGGATACGCTTCACCCCTGATGATCAGCACCGGATCCGGCAACTACGTGGTGCTGTTCTCATTCCTCGTGATCCTCAACGCCGGCATGCTGGCGATATCCATGCGTAAGAAATGGCGGATAATCGGAATCGTAAGCTTCGTATGCACGCTGGCGTTCTACTGGACCTGGCTGGCCTGGCAGTTCGAAACCCAGCGGACGGGAGCCCTGATCTTCGGCGCGCTGTTCTTCGCGCAGTTCTACCTGCTGGCCCTGTTCGACCATTTCCGCTCGGAAAAGAAAATCTCTCCGTTCCAGGTCGGGCTGATACTGGCCGGCAACCTCTCGATGTTCGCGGCATCGGTCTTCATATTCGCGGACAGTTCAGTGAAGGTCGCGGGACTGCTCACCATTTCGATGGCCGTCGTCAACGCCGCCGTCATGCTGGTCCTTTTTCGCAAAGGCTCAGCCGACAAACGCCTGCTGTACCTGATTATCGCCCTCGTACTCAGCTTCATATCGCTCGCGGTTCCGGTCCAGCTGAACGGCCACGTCATCACCATGTTCTGGGCCGCCGAAACCGTGATCCTGCTCTGGCTGTGGCAGAAGTCGGGCATTAAAGTCTTTTATGCCGGGTTCTGGCTCATATCGGTCCTGACGCTGGGTGCGTATATCATGGATGCGGACCATATATATATGCAGAATCCCGGCTACTTGCCCGTGGTCTTCAACCGCATGTTCATCACCGGCCTGGTGGTCGTGGCGGCCTTCGCCCTCAACAAGTTCCTGCTGGAACGCACGAAAGGCGTCCGGCACACCGTCGAGGGCAACATTTTGTCCTGCTGCATCGTGGCGATGTCCTACATGGCGCCTTTCCTCGAGATCAAATACCAGTTCGAAAACAGCGCCCTGTCCCAGTTCACCTACACGATGCTGACCATCTACACCACGCTCTACACAGCCGTCCTGGCGTTCGTATTCCGGGCGCAAATCCGCAAAACCCAATGGATGTACACGGCATTGTGCATATTCGTCGCCGCCTACCTGGTAATCGGACTGCCCGTTACGATATCTTTGCGCCACTCCGTATTTACGAACGACAACCACCCGCAGCTCTTCGCGCTGCATTACCTGACGCTGCCCGCGCTGGCCTATGTATTCTACCTGCTGGCAACGGGCGTGAAAGCGTACTCCAAACGCACCGTCGCCCTGCTGGGCTGGGCGCAGGTCGCCGCCGCGGTCGTTATCCTGAGCTTCGAACTGAGCAATATCGCGGTGCAGAACTGGGGTTACTACGGCAATTACTACTTGATACTCAACGAGGTGCGCACGAGCTTCTATCCGATACTCTGGGGCATACTCGCCCTGACGCTGATGGTCTGGGGACTGAAAGCGAAGAAAGCGCTGCTGCGCCAGATCGCACTGGGCTTCTTCGGACTGATCATCCTCAAATTCTACGTTTACGACATCTGGCTCATGTCGCAGGCCGGACGCATCCTCTCGTTCGTCGCACTGGGCGTCATCCTGCTCTTCGTATCGTTCCTGATCCAGAAAATCAAGGTCCTGATAAGGGAGGACGAACAGACCGACACGGCGGAATAAACACTTCGGAATCCAAACGGACACAAAATGAAAAACCGACTCGTCTTACTGACCATATGCCTGTTCGCGGCCGCGGCAGGCCGTTCGCAGAACTATTGGAGAGCGTGCGTGGACACGGTCTCCGCTCCGGGATACTACAACATCGAACTGAGCCAGGAGATGGCCGGGCGGGGACTCCGCACACTCCGGCTCCGGGATGCGGAGGGCGCTGAAATCCCCTACCTAATCCGCTCGTCCGCACCGGTGAGGGAGATGGAACGGATGGAGATGTACGAACAGCTTTCCCATGAGAAACGGGACAGCACGAACACGATCGTCCTCCTGAACAAAGACCCCGAAGTTTCGCGGTTCTACCTGCGGATGAAGCAGGCCGACGTGGCCAAATACGTCAGCATCCGCGGGAGTTACGACCGGCAGCAGTGGTTCAGCGTAAAACAGCGCACCCGGCTGGGCGGCGGACACACACCCGATACGGACGCCATCGCCGTCATCGACTTTCCGGCAGGCGACTATACCTATTACGAACTGACCGTCACCAACAGCAGTCGCAACCCGCTGAATATTATCGGCGTAGGTAAAATCGAAAACAGTACGGTCTACGGACGGTTCACGGAGTTGAATACGGGAGCGTTCCGCACGGAAGAGAAAGACGGCAGTACGATCGTCACGTTCCCCGCGCTGCAACAGCCGTACCTGCTCTCGAAACTGGAAATCCACGCCGGAAGCAAAGGGCATTTCAGCCGCCGGATGCGTCTCGAAACAGGTGGATACGCCAAAGAATCGTTCCAGTTCTCCTCACGGCAGGAACAACCGTTTTTTTACACCGACGACCTTCCGGTCGGCAAAGACTTCCGGCTGGTCATCGAGAACGGGGACAATCCCCCGCTGCAGATCGACGCGGTGAAACTGTTCGGACTCGACCGCTATCTGTGCGCCTATCTCGACGCCGGCGTGCGCTACCGCATCGAAACGGGAACGGAAGAACCGCGCCGGTACGACATCCGGGATTTCGCAGATGAGATTCCGCAGGACCTCCCCGTAATCCGCACCGGAAATACGGAAGAAGCAACCACCACGCCGGAACCGGAAAAGATACCGAAATTTTACGAACGCCCCGTTTTCATGTGGAGCGTCATTATCCTGACCGGAATAATCCTGCTTTTCGTCTGTCTCAGAATGGCGCAGGAACTCAAAAAAAGACAGGAATAGGAACATTTCCGAAACAGGAATCCGCCCGGCCCGGCCTAAAGTCCAGAGAAGAGGGGGGGGTAAGGCAGTATTCCGGACCGTCGGAAAGTTCCGGACAGCCGGAGCATTTGCGCAGGCGGCATCTTTCCATTGTTCCGCAGCGTCTTTCCCGTTCTCCCTGTTTTCATGCGGGGCGGCAGGGTCCGGATTTCCGGAAAACCGCTCCCCATACGGCTGAACGACAAACGAAAGGCACAGAATTTGAACGAAGAGCCGCAAACAGAACAACATGCCGTTTTCATCCGATCATCCCCCGCAATTTCAACCGCCGCCGGCCTTCCCGCAAAAGGCCCGATATTAAAAATTAAACGGATCGTAATCCTGTTTCCTGAAAAATTTATGTACTTTAGCCCCTGTTTGCAATTTACACACACGGACAACACCGGAGTATCGACCACACGACGAAAAAATGGACAGGCAACCGGATGAATTGATTTTGCAGAGCCTCCGGCAGGGCAGTTACGACGCATTCGATGCGTTGTACATGCGTTATGCCCCGCATGTGGAGGCGTTTGCCTACTGCATGCTGAAAAACCGGAGCGAAGCCGAAGACCTGGCGCACGACATCTTCCTGAAAATCTGGGAGGGACGCGAGTCGATCGGCCGCATCAAATCGTTCCGCAGTTACCTGTTCCGAATGACAAAAAACGCCGTTTTCGACATCTTCGAACACAAGACCGTGCAAACCCGTTACGAACAGCGGCTCCTGCATGTCGATGATCTTTTCACGGAAGATATTTCGGCGAAGGTCGCCTCCGAGGACCTGCTGATGATTATCAACATGGCCGTGGAGCAAATGCCCGAACAGCGTCAGCGGGTCTTCCGCCTGAGCCGTTACGAAGGGCTTTCCCATCAGGAAATCGCCCAAAAACTGGGCGTCACCCCCAAAACCGTCGAATACCACATACGTACGGCGCTCGCCGAACTGAAAAAAATCGTCGGCGTTATCGCTTTCTTTTTCTGATTCCACGCTTTATTCTCCCCGACAGATAAAGACGACATGAAAATTGTTGTCTTTTTTTATTTGCAAAAAAATTTCGACTCCGACTAGGGACGCCCCTCGTCTTCCCGTCATATTAATACAAACGCACAGAAAGAATGGACATGATAAAAAAGATAATACACACGTTCCTGCACAATCCGATGCCCGAACAGGTACAGCGGCAGTTTCAGGCATGGTGCCTGAAAAAGGAGCGTTCGGGTGAAAAATCCGACGCCCTGTGGGAGGAGTGGGAGCGGCTCGACCCGGCGTCCGTACTCCCGGCGGACGAAAAGGCATACCGCCGCAAGCTCGCCCGGCTGCACCGCGAGATGACGCCCGCAGCCGCTCCGAAACGGGGTCTGTTCAGCATCACGCGCCGCACGGCGGCCGCGGCCGCGGCAATCGTACTGCTGGTGATGTCCGTCGAATTTTTCGTCGTGAAGCACCTCTCCGCCGACACCACGACATGGCTGGTGACCGCCGAGAACAGCAAAGGCCGCTTCACGCTCCCCGACGGATCAGTCGTATGGCTCAACGCCGACTCCCGGCTGGCTTACTCCGACCGCTTCACCGCTTCGGGCAGCCGCGCGGTCCGGCTCGAAGGCGAAGCCTTCTTCGACGTAAAGCGCGACACGCTGCGCCCCTTCGAAGTGGAAATGGGCAAACTCCGGGTCAAGGTACTCGGTACGCGTTTCACGGCCAGCCACATGCCGGCATTCAACACGGAGGAGGTGACGCTCCTCTCCGGCAAAGTCGAGGTGTCGGGCTACCGCAGCGACCAGTCGGTCGTCCTCACCCCCGACCAGAGCTGCACCTACGACGCCAACTCGGGACTGGTCGCCGTGCGCAACGTCTCGGCCAGCAACTATTGCAGCTGGACGGGCAATTCGATCATCTTCGACAACATGACGCTGGCCGACATCGCCGTCAACCTGGAACACTGGTACAACATCCGTTTCCGGATCGACCGGCAGATCGACACCTCCATACGCATCTCGTTCACCCTGCGGCCCGAAACGCTCGAAGAGACGCTGAAGATCATCGAAACGCTGACGCGTCTTCACTGCAGGCAGATCGACAAACATCACGTAATAATACATAAATAAAAGAAACCGACCATGAAACGTAACACATGACCGACCGGAAACCCTCCCGGATTTACGCTTACGGCAACACAAAAAACTATTAATTTAAACTTAAAGCTCAGTTATGAAAAAAGATGAACGCCAGAACTTTTCCGACCGGATACCCTCCGTGCGGAGATTTGTCGTGTCGCTTGTCCTGCTGCTGCTGACCGCCCTGCCGGCCGCCGCACAGAACAAGAAAATCACCGTCGACCTGGACAACGTCCCGGTCAGGGAATTTATCAAAAACGTGGAATCGCAGAGCGGTTATACATTTGCGTATAATAACTCCGAAATCGACCTTACGCGCCGCGTGAGCATCAAGGCGGCCGACGAAAACGTCGTGGATGTCGTCATCCGCGCGCTCAGTCCCCAGAACCTGACCGCCCGCATGGAGGGCAGCCGCATCGTCGTCAGCCGCAAGCCGGCCGCCGCACCCGCACAACCGGCACAGGCAGCAAGGGGGGGGTAGTGACCGGAACGGTCAAAACGATTTCGGGCGAACCCGTCATCGGCGCCAGCGTAATCGTCCTGGAGACCAACCGGGGCAACGTCACCGGTCTTGAGGGCGACTTCTCGGTCGAGGCCATGCCGGGCCAGACGCTCGCCGTCTCCTTCCTGGGTTACAACACGCAGCAGATAAAGGTCGGCAGCCAGACATCGTTCGACATCACGCTGACCGAGGACAGCAAGCAGATTTCCGAAGTGCTGGTCGTCGGTTACACCCCGATGCGCAAGAGCGACTTTACGGGTTCGATCGCCAGCGTCAAAGCCAGCGAACTCTCCGCCACGACGCCCACCGTGGGCCAGTCGTTAGTCGGTAAGGTCGCCGGCGTCGAGGTCCACCAGACCAGCGGCGCACCGGGCGACGGCGTAACCATCCGCGTGCGCGGCGTCAATTCGCTCTCGGCGAGCAGCGCTCCCCTTTACGTGATCGACGGCTATCCCGCTTCGGAGGACGTATTCATCAACCCCAACGACATCGAAAGCATCGACATCCTGAAAGACGCCGCTTCGGCCGCAATTTACGGTTCGCGCGGCGCATCGGGCGTCGTACTCATCACCACCAAACGCGGCAAGGACGGCGAAGCCGCAAAAGTCAGCTACGACTTCTCGTACGGCATCCAGCAGCTCGACCACAAAGTGGACCTGCTGAACTCGACGCAGTTCCGCGACCTGCTGATCGACGCCCGCAACAACTCCTACCGTCTGCGCGCCACGGCCGCCGGCGTGTCGTGGAGCCCTTACGACGACAACACGATCCGCGCCGCCAAAGGCTTCTCGCTGGCCGAAGTGGGCATCCACCCGATGTTCTACGACTTCTCGACCCGCACCCCCGTAACGCCGCAGTACAACACCGACTGGCAGGACGAACTCTTCTCCAACGCCGGCATCATGCGCCACAACGTATCGGTCGTAGGCGGCACGAAAGCCATCAAGTACATGGCCAGCGTCGGTTACATGGACCAGGACGGTATCATCGCCCCGTCGAACCACAACCGCATCAACGCCCGCATCAACCTCGACGCCCAGATCACCAAACGCCTGACGGCGAGCATCAGCTACTCGATGTACGACGCCAAGAACACGGTCGTGCAGGCCGAGGGCCGTATGATCAACGACGGCGTGATCCAGAGCGCGCTGATGTACCTGCCCAACCTGCCGGCCTACGAGGAGAACGGCGATTATGCCCGCAGCGCCATGATCCGCATGAAGACGGACTGGGGCATGAACTTCCCCGAAAACCCGCTTGCGATCGCCAACGAGCTGGATATCACCGAAAAGATGTCGCGCCATAATCTCAACCTCAACCTGGTTTACGAGTTTATCCCCGACCTCAAGCTTTCGGCCCGGCTCGGCCAGCAGTGGTACAACTACCGCTATTTCTATTACCGCCCGATGAGCATCGGCCGCGACGCCGCCCCCGCCTACAGCGAAGAGCTGCGTTCGTCGAACATCGCCCGCACGACCTCGACCTACGACGTAGACCGTCTGGGCGAGTTCACGCTCAGCTATAAGAAAAAGATCGGCCGCCACCACATTGACGCGCTGGCCGGCTACACCCTCCAGAAGAAGACCTACGACCGTCTGGGCGTCGAAGCCACGGGCTTCGCCGACGACCGCATCCACGAGGTTACGGGCCACGGCTCGAACGCTTCGGACATCTCGCTCTACAGCACCCGCAAGGCCGCATGGGCCATGATG
>CAKVKI010000089.1 GCA_934754975.1 uncultured Alistipes sp.
AGGGTCGTACCCTTTGCGGCGCCGAGTTCGAACGTTCCGTCGGCTTTGGCGGAGGTGCCGTTGGTCGTCCCTTTGACGATGACGCTGGCCCCCGCGACGGGCTGCCCGGCCGGGTCCGTGATTTTTCCCCGGATGTTCTGGGGCTGGGCCCAGACCGTCCCGGCGGCCAGGAGAAGAACGGTTCCCAGCAGGAACCGGCCCAAGTTGGTTCGTAAGTTTGGTTTCATAGGGTTGTTATTTTGTTGGTTGTCAGTAGCTCATGTATTCCGTGGGCAGCGGGTCGGGCTGCATCTCCCCGGCCAGATAGTCGTCCAGACAGATGAAGGCGCCGGCGGTCCAGCCCAGCATCGCGGGCATCTCGTATTCGTTGCTGACATCGGTCGTTCCCGTTTCCGCGTTGTACTTTTCCCAGAGGTTGCCCGTCGTCTTGAACGATTCGGTGACCGCTTTCATCCATTTGACGGCGATGCGTTCGGCCTCCTCGCCGTATCCGTAGCGGGCCAGTCCCATCACCGCATAGAAGCAGACAGGGGGCCACGTGTTGGGATAGGACCACTGGTAGGGGTAGTCGTAGGGTTTGTCCTCGCAGGCGGCGATGCCGTAGGGGAATTCGAGCCGCACGAGCGCCTGCACGATGTCTCCGGCGTACTCCCGTGGTACGGCGCCGGAGTAGAGGAGCGCGAAGACCGCTCCCGAAAGCACGTCGGACCGCCGGCCGTTGACATAGTCGTAGTCGTAGAACTGTTTGGCTTCGGGGTCGTAGCAGTATTCGAGTATCCGGGCCCGGCGAAGCTCCGCTTTGGCGATCCATTCCCGGATCTCTTCCGTAAGGCCCAACTCCTGCGCGAAGCGGGCGAAGTTCACTTCGTACATGAACAGGTTGGCATTGAGGTCCAGCGGACAGAAATCCGTACACCGGCGGTCGTAGCGCGGGTTGAAGTCCCAGCCCGATTCGGCTTCGGCGACGAAGTCGAGACCCAGCTTGTGGAGCCGTTCGGGGGTGTAGCCCTTGTCGAAGAGGTCCGTTCCGAGACGTTTGCCGCCGGTGACCAGAAATTCGTCGACCAAAGCGTCCGATGCGGAACTGCCGTAACGGTTCAGTCCGGTGGGCGTCAGGCGTTCCCGCATCCAGAATCCGTACTCCTCCTTCAGGGTCTGGTATGCGTCGGCGAGCCACTGCTTGTCGCCGGTCAGTCGGTAGATACGATCGACCATCATGGAGAGATAGGGCGTCTGCGACCGCGCTTCGTAATAGGTGCGGCTGCCGTTGTAGACCTTGCCGAAGCGGCGGACCATGTAGAGCAGGTTGTCGGTATTGCCTTGGGCCAGTTCGGGATGGCCGTCCCGGACGAGTCCCTCGTTGGTGAAGAAGGTGTCCCAATAGTACATCTCGCGGAACATCGCCCCGGCCGTGGGAACCGTGTAGGGGTAAGGCAGCCCGATGAGCGTGGCGGTGTCGGCGGTGCAGTGCTGGACGGTCGTGTGCCAGTTGTCGCGGATAAACTCCCGTACGGCCGGTACATCGGGGTTCTGCGGGCGGCAGCCGGCGAAAGCGAGACCTGCGGCGGCTGACATGACGATAAGTATTTTCTTCATGGGTATCTGTTTTTCGGGGTTAATAGGTGTCGGCCAGCGACATTGATTTCAGCCGCCGCGCGAGTTCTTTGGCGTTCAGTTCCGATGCCACGCGGACGGTGCGCGTTTCGCCCGGCATGAGGTCGAAGAAGTTGTCGGAAAAGTGCGCCGTTTCGCCTTCGACCGACAGATAAACGCCCCGCGCGAAGTTGTCCGACCGGACGGAGACGTCGTATTCCCCGCCGGCCCGGGCGACTTTGCAGTGCAGGGCCGTTTTCGGGTAATTCATCGTTTTCTGCTGTACGAGGAAGTAGTTGTTGCGGTATCTCTTCCCCGCAGCGGTGAATGTCGCCTGAATGACGACCTCCTCCGGAGCGGCTCCGTTCAGCAGCGTCCGGATGTCGATGGCGGCGACTTTCGTGCTGGCGTTGGCCGGGACGTCGATCTGCTGTTCGAACTCCCCGGTCCGGCCGCCCGTGAGACGCACCGCCCGGACGCACAAGGTGCCCTTTTCCGGAGTGAGCCGGTCGGAAACGGCGTAAATGTCGAGCCGTCCGCCGTCGAGGATCGGGGATATCAGTATGTCCGCGAATGCGTAGCGGGCGAAGTAGTGCTGCGCCTTCCAGACGCCGTACCAGTCGCGGCTCGACCATGAAGCTACCGGCCAGCAGTCGTTGTGCTGCCAGTAGAGCGATCCCCAGCAATAGCCCTTGTCGCGGCGGTGCGCCTCGATCGCCGTTTTGATGGCGTCGCCCTGCAATATCTGGGAGGCGTAGAGGAACGATTCGAAATCGTGCGGTTCGTGGTATTCGTTCAGCAGGTAGCTTTTGATCAGGTTGTTGGCGTGTTCGCCGCCCCGCTGGTGGGACATCATCACTTCCGATGTGATATCCTGGTCTTCGGGCAGCGGCGCATAGCGCTTCACCGTTTCGAAACACGGGAACGACTGGAACCCGTATTCGCTGAAGAAACGGCTGCGCTGGCGGTTGTACTCGGTGATGGGCTTTTTGGCGTGCCATACTTCCCAGTAGTGCCGGTCGCCCTGGTGGTCGTTGCTCATCGCTCCGTAGTCCGAGAAGGGCGAGGTGGGCTGGTAACCCATGCCGGGAGCATATTCGGCGACCACTTGGGCCAGCATGCGGTAATACTGCTCCTCGTACTGTTTCCAGATGATGTCGGAATATTTCGGGTCGACTTTGTCGACGTCGTATTTCCAGCCGCTGAGCCACGAATCCTGATTCTCGTTGTTGCCGCACCAGTAGACCACGCAGGCGTGGTTGCGCAGGCGTTTGACGTTGTCGACGGCTTCCAGACGCATGTTCTCCAGCAGCGCCCCTTCGGCCGGGTAGACCGCGCAGGCGTACATGAAATCCTGCCAGATCAGGATGCCCTCGCGGTCGCAAAGCTCATAGAAGAAGTCGTCTTCGTAGATGCCGCCGCCCCAGACGCGGAGCATGTTCATATTGACGTCGACCGCGTCCCGGATCGTGCGTTCATAGGTTTCGCGCGTGATGCGGGGCAGGAAGCAGTCGCAGGGGATGTAGTTGGCTCCCTTGCAGAAGACCGGTTCGCCGTTGAGCAGGAACCGCAGGCTGCGTCCGTAGGCGTCGGGCTTCTTTTCGACGGTGACGGAGCGGAGTCCGACCTGTGCGCTGTGGCCGGCCAGCACGCGGCCGTCCAGCTCCACGGAGGTGCGGAAAGTATAGAGGTGCGGTTCGCCCATGCCGCGACACCACCATAGTTCCGGATGGTCGATCGTGAACGGAACGCTGACCTGGTTCATGCCCGCGTGAAGCTGTACGCTGCGCGAACCGAGTACCCGCCTGCCGTCGGAGACGGTGACGACGGCGTTTTCGACGGGCGCAGCCGCTTCGATCTCCACCTGCGTCTCGATACGGGCGGCTTCGGGCGAGACCTCCGTCTGGCGGTGGAAGACGTCTTCCAGACGCAGTTCGTTCCAGCCCTGAAGTTTTACCGGACGCCAGATGCCCGACGTAACCAGCCGCGGACCCCAGTCCCAGCCGTAATGATAACCCGCCTTGCGGGTGAAGGGGCTGAGTTTTTTCCCGTCGAGTCCCCCGTTGTCCGCCTGATCGTTCCAGGCTTCGTAACGGTAGGGCAGGGAGTCGTACTGCGGCAGGGCCTTTTTGATCGGGGAGTGGAAATAGACGCGCAGCACGTTGCCGCGCTCCTTGAGCAGGGGTTTGACTTCGGCGGCCCAGCGGCGGAACATGTTGTCCGCCGTCAGGATCTGCGTTTCGTTCAGGAAGACGTCGGCATAGGTGTCCAGACCGAGGAACTCCAGCCGGACGTGTTCATAGCCGCGCGTCAGCGCTCCGGCGTCGAAGGAGACTTCGTAGATCCAGTCTTCCTTGTCGATCCACTGCAGGGCGCGTTCGTTGAGCCGGTAGTAGGGATCTTCGATCAGCCCGTTGTCCATCAGGTCGGTGTGGACTACGCCCGGCACCGTCGCCGGATGCCATTCGTTTCGGTTCGCCTGTCTGAACTTCCAGCCGGAGTGAAGCAGCATCGTGTCGTTGGCGGCCGATCCGATCGTCGCCGATCCCGCTAAAAATAATGTCATAATTGCCTTCAGGGTTTGTTTGTACATGACTAGTTCTCTTTAGTGAGGGTGAGGGTCATCGTGTTCAGGTTCAGGTTGATGGTGTAGGTGCCCGACGTATACCCGAAACGCGACGGATAGAACTGCGGGTCGCCCTTGGCGTCGCTCGCGGCCTGATCGTCGATGCGGATCACCGTGCCGAACGGCGCGTCGGGGGTCTGTCCGTACCAAGGCCACCAGCCGTCGGACGAAGCGAAGATCTTGAATCCCTTGTAATCGCCGTCGAAATTCATGGCGACACCCGTGGCTTCCCATTCGTTGTCGCCCTTCCTGGGCAGGTAGGTGCGGCTTTCCCAACCGCCCGGAGTGGCTTCGCCGGTCATCGAACAGGCGGTCGAGTAGTCGATGCTTTTCGCGGTGAGCGTCATCTTCATCGTGTTGAGGTTTACCTCGATGTCGTATACGCCCTTGCCGTAGCCGAGTTTGCCGGGGTATACCTGCGGCGCGTCGGTGTCGGTGACAAGCTGCAGCGAGATGTCGTCGGCCGTGGCGTCGTCGGTCATGGCGTAGTAGACGCTCCAGTTGTCGCGTTCGGTGAACATCTTGAAGCCTACGTCGCCGTTGTCGCCGAACGTCATGTCGATATTCCGGGCGCGGTAGATGCCCTCTTCGGCCTTGGCGAGCTGTGTGCCGTCCCACGTCCAGCCCCATGTGAAGCAGCCGCCGAGCAGGTAGAGCTGTTCGGGCAGCGGCGCTTCGGGCAGGTCGCCCGTGCGGGTGAGGGTGAGCAGCTTCGTATCGAGGTTTACCTCGATGTCGTAAACGCCGTTTTCGTAGCCGAACGATCCCGGCTGGAACTGCGCTTCACCGCTTTTATATACGGCGATCTTTCCGAACGTCTCCGCCGAAAGGTCCTGTGCGGCGAAACGGGGGTCGTCCGTGTCGTTGACATTGCGCGAGAAGTAGAACTTGAAGCCGTTGTTCAGGCTCATGGGCTGCACGCGCAGCTCGACGCCGGAGGCCTGATACAGGTGGGAGCCTTCGCTGCTCTCGGGCAGTTCGAGACCTGCGCCCATATCCCACTGCCACGGGGTGGCCGCGCCCACCATGATCAGCGAGGGCGGGAAATTCGGATAGGTCGTCTTCGGGGTTATTGCGCAGCTTATGATCTCCGACAGCTGGGCGTCGAACTCCTCGTCCGCGTTTTTCGCATATACGGCGAACCGCACCGCCGCTTCGGCGCCGGCTTCCAGATCGAAGGTGTTGAGAAGCAGCTGATTCAGTTCGCCGTGGGTGAAGTCGTGCGTCAGGGCCGCGCCCTTGTCGATGACGACCGGACCGGAGAACATGTCGCGGTCGGTCAGGTTGACATAAAGCGTGTAGGCGACCTCTGTCTGCTCGTCGTCGGTTGCGGCGGTCCACTCGGCATGCAGGGCGAGCTGGTCGGAATGTTCCGGGTCGATTCGCACGGCATCGGCCGAAAGGGTCAGCGCGGGGGCTGTCAGGGTTGCGGGTTCCGGAACCGGCTTTTCGGCCGTGTCGTCGGAACTGCAGGCGGCGGCCAGAAGGAGGGAGGCGGCGAGGCCTGCGGTCATGGAGTAGAGTTTTCTTCGCATATAGGTTGGTTTTTGATTGGATTGATCGGGTGTATATGCCGAAAACAAAATTATTGTTTTGTCCGAGCCTGCAATAGAAAGGTTCGAAAAGCAAAAAAGTTTGATCGAATCGTATTAATCCGGCGCTTTTTTTATGCATGAAAAAGTCCTGAAAAGCGTGTTATACGAATTTTAAATATTATTAAAAACGATGGAACGGAATATGTATGGGTTGATTCGCTGGTATTATGTGATCTTTTTGTTGTATTATTCGATTGAAGTGTGTTATATCTCTTGGAAAATATTTTCCGACGATGTAATTTTACCTGAAACCACATGATGTAATGTGTAATATCTTGTTAATCATGTGTATAACCTGATATTAACCGGCCTATGAAAAAACTCTTCCTTTTTTTCTGTCTTCTGTTCCTGCTGCCGGCCGCCGCTTTGTGCAGGGATAAAACCTATACGATTCAGTCACCCGATTGTTCGTTGACTGTCACGATCGGATGCGGTGATCGAATCGTATATTCTGTTCGATCGGATACGAATCAGATTTTGAAACCTTCGCCTGTGGCTCTCAGGCTTGTTTCCGGCGAATGCTGGGGCGAGCGGAGCCGGGTGACCGGAGTGCGGCACTACCGGATCGACGCGGTACACGACGCGCCTATTTATAAAAAGCAGAAGGTGGAAGACCGCTGCAACGGGATCGTGATCGATTTCCGGGAGGGATTTTCGCTGGAGTTCCGGGCCTATGACGACGCGGTGGCCTACCGCTTCGTCGTGCGGCAGTCCGGCGAAGTGGCGGTCGCGGGCGAAGAGGCCCGGTTCCGGTTCGCTCCGGGGGCCGTCGCATTCGTGCCCTATGTGCGCGATACCCCTTACAGGCACGACGGACTGGCTTTCGGCGAGCAGTTCATGCAGTCGTTCGAGAATACCTATACCCGTACGCCGCTTTGCGAAATGGATTCCGCCCGCTTGGCGTTCCTGCCGCTGCTCGTACAGACGGCCGGGGGAATGAACGTCTGTATTACGGACGCCGACCTCGAATCCTATCCGGGCATGTTCCTGCACCGAAGCGGCGCGGACGAACTCGAAGGCGTTTTCGCGCCCTCTCCGCGGAAGGTCGTGCCGGGCGGTTACGACCGCATGCAGGGTGTGGTCGAGGAGTACGAGCCGTTCATAGCATCGCTTGCACCGGGAGACCGCCTGCCGTGGCGGGCGCTCAGTATCGTGCGGGAGGATACCCGGCTCGCGGATAACGATCTGGTATGGAAACTCGCTTCTCCCTGCCGGTTCGACGATATTTCGTGGATCGAACCCGGCAAGGCCGCGTGGGAGTGGTGGAACGACTGGGGACTTCACGGCGTGGATTTCACGGCGGGGATCAACCAGCCTACCTATGAATATTACATCGATTTTGCATCCCGCAACGGTCTGCGCTACCTCGTTCTGGACGACGGTTGGAGCCGCGATCACCATTCGCCGCTGGAGACGGCTCCCGGAATCGACCTGCCGGCGTTGGTGAAGTACGGGGAAGAACGGGGCGTCGGATTGATCCTCTGGCTCGGCTACCTTCCGTTTGCCGGGCAGATGGAAGAGCTTTGCGAGTACTATTCCGGGATGGGCGTCAAGGGATTCAAAGTCGATTTTATGGACAGGGACGACCAGCAGATGGTCCGGTTCGTCTACGATGCCGCCCGTACGGCCGCACGGCATAAATTGCTGCTCGACCTGCACGGCATATTCAAGCCTGCGGGAATTCAGCGGACGTATCCCAACGTCATCAATTTCGAAGGCGTGCATGGGCTGGAGCAGGTCAAATGGTCGCCCGTCGAGGTCGATCAGGTTACCTACGATGTGACGGTTCCCTTCATCCGGATGATGGCCGGGCCGATGGATTATACACAGGGCGCCATGCGCAATGCCTCGAAAGCGAATTTCCGGCCGGTGAATTCCGAGCCGATGAGTCAGGGAACCCGCTGCCGGCAGCTGGCCGGGTATGTCGTGTTCGATGCTCCGCTCGCGATGCTGTGCGACTCTCCATCGGCTTACGACCGGGAACCCGAATGCTTGCGCTTCATCTCCGGCGTGCCTACGGTCTGGGATGAGACCGAGGTGCTGTCCGGCCAGGTCGGCGACCATATCGTGACGGCGCGCCGTTCCGGCGACGTGTGGTATGTCGGGGGACTTGCCGACTGGGACGGGCGTTCGGTCCGGGTCGATCTCTCGCTGCTGCCCGAAGGGGCGTATGTGGTGGAGCTGTTCCGCGACGGTCAGAACGCGGCGCGCATCGCCCAAGACTATGTCCGGGAAGAGTTCCTGCTGGCTCCCGGTAAATCGTTCGATGTGAAAATGTTCCCCGGAGGCGGTTTCGCCGCCCGGATAACCAAGAGATAGCGTATGGGCATACGTCTTAGGGAAAAGATCGGTTACGGACTCGGCGATACGGCCTCTTCGATGCTGTGGAAACTCTTCAGCGTCTACCTGATGTTCTTCTATACGGACATCTGCGGCATCGACGCATGGGTGGTCGGCGTCCTTTTTCTGGTGACGCGGATCTGGGATTCGCTGCTCGATCCCGTCGTCGGGCTTCTGTGCGACCGTACGCACAGCCGTTGGGGGACTTTCCGGCCGTGGCTGTTGTGGGGCGCCCTGCCTTTCGGGGCGTTGGGCGTCCTGACCTTCTACATGCCGGAGTGGGGAGCCGGCGGAAAGGTGGTCTATGCGACCGTGACCTATTCGCTGATGATGATCGTTTATTCGTCGGTCAATGTGCCTTATGCCGCACTGCTCGGCGTCATGTCGGCCGATCCGCACGAACGCACGGTGTTCGCCGCGTTCAGGATGACCTTCGCCGCCGCAGGCAGTATGCTGGTCGTGCTGGCGGTCGAGGCGCTGGTGAAAGCCTTTCGGCCGTGGGCCGGGCTGTCGGGGAGCTGGACCGCGGCGGTCGCTGTCGTGGCCGCGCTTGCCGTCGTGTTGTTTTTCGTGACGTTCTCAACGACGCGGGAACGGGTCCGGCCCGTGCGGGCGGAACGGCATCCGGTGCTGCTCTCGCTGCGCGACCTGCTGCACAACAAGCCGTGGCTGATACTTGCCGGGGCGGCCGTATGTCTTCAGGTGTTCAATGCGTTCCGGGAGAGCGGGACGATCTATTTCTTCAAGTATTGCGTGGCCGGCGAAACTGTCGGGACGATGTCGTTCGCCGGGATCGCCCTGACCGGGTCGGCCCTGTTCCTCGCCGTGGGGCAGTTTTTCAACATTGCGGGCATCGTGCTGATCCCCTTCGCCGCGGACCGGTTCGGACGCCGGCGGACGCTTGTAGGCGCCTTGCTGCTCACGGCCGTTTTCAGTTTCGCTTTCTATTTCGTGCGGCAAGGCGGTTATTCCGTGCTGCTTCTGGCGCAGGCGCTCATCAGCCTGAGCGTCGGCGGGGTGCTGCCGCTGCTCTGGGCCATGTCCGCCGATACGGCGGACTATGCCGAACAGCGTTCGGGCCGCCGGGATACGGGGCTGATATTCTCCTCCTATTCGATGGCGCAGAAGATGGGCTGGGCGGTCGGAAGCGCCGCTACGGCGTGGATACTGTCGCTGGCCGGATTCGAAGCGAATACCGTCCAGTCGCCGGCTGCGCTCACGGTTATCGGCTGTCTGCAAAGCGTCTTCCCGGCTTTGGCCGCCTTGGGGGCATGTGCCTTTATTCTGTTTTATCCGCTGGCCGGCTCCCGGTCCCAATAATGATTCGTTATGCCCAATCCTGACATATTGACCGAGATACCGCCTATCTCCCGGCAAGACTGTTTCGTCGTGTTCGACCGTTACAAGCGTGAATTTTGCTTTCCGGTACATATCCATAAGGAGTACGAGCTGAACCTTGTATGCGGGGCAAAGGGGGCGACCCGTATCGTGGGCGACTCCGTCCGCGAAATATCCGACAAGGATCTGGTACTCATCACGGGTTCCTACCTCGAACACGCATGGCTGAACGGCAATTTTTCGAAGAATGCCGATGTCCATGAGGTCTGCGTGCAGTTTTCTCCCGATCTGTTCGAATCGGGGTTTATCGACAGGAAGCAGTTCTATCCGATCAAGAAGATGTTCGAATATACACGGCGCGGTATCGCA
>CAKVKI010000090.1 GCA_934754975.1 uncultured Alistipes sp.
ACCTGCGGCAGCGTAATAGAGATACCATCCGCGTTTGGTCGAACTCGTGTTTACGACGTTGTGTTGGGCAGGGTCGGTGGTGTTTTCTCCCGTCGTCGTGAAGATCGAGAAGGCGTCTTTGCCCGGAATCCTGTAGCCGGGGGGACACGGGTCGTAGATCGACTTTTGATGAGTCGCGGTCAGCTCCTCCTCGCCCTGCGGATTGCCCCAGAGGTAGTTGTTGCGTCCGGCGAAAAGCCAGTCCGCCGCTTTGAGGAAGGTTACTGGATTCTGGATCGCATTGGCGATCGTTCCGGTGGATGCGTCGGAAGCGGCAATGCCCACCTTGGTTATGGAGCCGTAGAGGGTCGGTTCGGTCATGTCGTAGAATTTCGACGAACCGGGGATCGGGTCTTTGCGCCCCCATTGGTAGGACATGCCCAGCGAGCCGGTGTCGTCCTGCGCCGATGTTGCGCCCAGGCTGCGGTCCATAAAGGTATAGCTGTTGCCGTATTTATTGGCCATGTAAACCTGGTCGGCGGGGAGGTCCGTACACCAGATATGCCAGCTCCACATGATGCGGCCCTGCTGGTCCTTGACCGCGATGAGGGCGTTGCCCTTGTCGGCCGAGGTGTTGAACGAGACGATGCCGTCGCTGAGTACCAGTTCCGAGACCAGTCCGTCGGTCGTTTCCCACAGCAGTTCGGCCGAGACGGGGGCGATTGCCGCCGATGCCGCGAGCGGATTGCCGAGGTAGTCGGTGAAGCCGCCGCCGGGGATAATGCCTTCGCCGCCGTTGCCCATTACGGTCGCATCGAAACTGCACCGCGCCTCCTTGTCGACGATGTAGCAGTTGGCCGTTCCCTGTGCGCTGAGGTTGAGCGCCGGGAGTTCGTGGGTGATCTTGACCTCTCCTTCCGCGGGAGTCTCGCTGTCGGTCGCCGTGAACTGGTCGAGCGGAAGCGAAACGGAAATTGCGCTCCCTTCCGGACTGGACTGGGCGGGCCGTTTGTTGAAAAGAAACGTGTAACGGTCCGTGCTGACGAGATAATACATGTTGGCGGCCTGCGTCAGGTCGCAGGGGGCGAGGCCGATGGAAAATTCGATTTTATCGGACAGCGACGGGGCTTCGTTGAACGTGTAGGTGATGCTGTTGGACGATCCCCGGAGCTGTGCGTCGGGATCGGTCAGGTCGAAGTCGCATGCACCCGCAAAATTTACGCCTTCGGCCGTAATCTTGATGGAATTGACCTTCTCGGAAGCGTATTTCCCTTCGGAGGTGAAGTCGAACGAGAGCTGCGCCGTTGCGGCCTTTTTGCGGAAAACGAACTGCGATCCGCTGGCCGCTTTGACCTCTTCGCACCGGGCGGTCATGATGTTGTTGGCGCCTGCGGTCCGGGCGTTCTGCATGGTGCTGATGACGACCGGAGCCGTAAATCCGTTCATGGCGTTTACGGCAGGATAGACGGCGTAAAGGGGCGTTTGCTCGAAATCGAGCGAGCCGTTGAATTTTCCGGTCGCGGTGCCGATGCCGGTCGCGACATCGAATGTGCCGGTGTGCAGGCCGTCGGTGACGGTAATGGCGTCGTCGACGAGCCAGACGGTCGCTCCGGTTTCGGCAGTGCCGGTTCGCGTTGTCGAACTTTTATCCGTGACGCCTGTTTCCGGAATGGTTGCCGTGAGTCCCGAGAGCCGGTTGCCGAACCCTGTCGTCGGGGGAACCTGCTGCGTCTGGTCCGTGTCGTCCGAACAGCCGAGCAGGGCCGTGCAGCAGACGGTGAGCATTAGAAGTTTTCTGATGGTCATGGTTGCGGTTTTTAGGGTTGATTTGTCGTTATTTGTAGATCGGCCCGTAGGTTGCGCAGGCGCGATAGTCCGCGCCTTCCGGATCGGAGCCGAAGGCGCCCCAGGCCGAAGGCCGGAAGAGCCGCTCGGCGTCGAGGTTGTGCATGGCTACCGGGATGCGGAGCATCGAAGCCAGCGTGGCGAGGTCGGCGCCGACGTGTCCGTAGCTGATGGCGCCGTGGTTGGCTCCCCAGTTGTTCATCACCGAGTAGACGTCGCGGAAAGCCCCGTGCCCTGTCAGGCGGGGTGCGAACCAGGTCGTCGGCCACGTGCGGTCGGTGCGTTTGTTGATGATCTCGAAAATCTCATTATCGACGTTTACGGCCCAGCCTTCGGCGATCTGCAATACGGGACCGAGTCCTTTTACGAGGTTCAGGCGGCACATGGTCATCGGCATTTCGCCGCGGGTGAGGAAATGCGACGAGAATCCGCCGCCGCGCATGTATTCGCGTCCTGCCGGGTACCAAGTCGTGGCGTTGAGGCATGCTTCCACCTCTTTGTCGGATATCTCCCAGAACGGCTTCATTGTGGGATTTCCCGCTGCGTCGGACTGTTGTCCCGTGGCGTCGAGCGTGCAGGAACCCGAGTTGATGAGGTGGATGATGCCGCCTGCGGCGCTGCCCGTGAGCCGGCGGCCCGTAACGCGCTCGACGGCTTCGGGGGACCAGAACGTGCGTACGTCGGCGAAGAGCTGCGCCCGGTTGGTCAGCAGGTGCAGCAGGAGCATCGAAGCGCCGTTGAGCGTGTCGTTTTCCGTGGCGAAGGTGACGGCTTCGCGGATGCCGTTCCAGTCGAACGACGAATTGAGGATCGCTTCCGCGAAGTCGCCGTCGGGCCGGAAGTCGGTCCACTGACGCTGTCCCTGGAATCCCCCGGCAATGGCATTGTGTCCCATGGCCTCCTCTTCGAATCCCATTTCGGCCAGCTTCGGATTGCCGTGCATCAGGTCGCGGAAGATGAGCGTCATCTTCACGACATATTCCCAGACGGCGTCTTTCTGTTCGCGCGAATAGACCAGATGCGCGGGGTTGCAGTCGTTGCCTTCGTTGGGTTTGCAGTATTTTTCGACCCATTCCATGGCGCGGCCGAACTCCTCCTTGTCGTAAATGCCCAGTTCGATGCGGCGTTCGATCTCCGAGCAGTCTGCCGCTTCGTTGCGCATGCCGAGGTACTCCTGAAAAAAATCAGGATTGGGCATCGAGCCTGCGATACCCATCGACACCGAGCCGATCGAGAGGTAGGATTTGCCCCGCATCTGCATGACGGCGACGGCGGCGCGGCCGAAACGCAGGAGTTTCTCGCGTACGTCGGCGGGAATCGTATCGTCGCCCATATCCTGTACGTCACGGCCGTAGATGCCGAATGCGGGCAGCCCTTTCTGGTTGTGTCCGGCCAGTGCCGAAGCCAGGTAAACGGCGCCCGGGCGTTCCGTGCCGTTGAAACCCCAGATGGCTTTGGGGGTGAGCGGGTCCATGTCGATGGTTTCGGAGCCGTAGCACCAGCATGGAGTGACCGAAAGGACGGCGCCCACGTTGCTGTCGCGGAATTTGTCGGCGCAGGCCGCGGCTTCGGCGACTCCGCCGATCGTGGTGTCGGCGATGACGCATTCGACGGGCGAACCGTCCGAATAGCGGAGTTCTGCGCTGTAGAGGCGCGCTACGCGCTGCGCCATGCCCATGGTCATTGCTTCGAGCGATTCGCGGATTCCGCCGCGGCGGCCGTCGATGATCGGACGGATGCCGATTTTAGGGTGTGAGGAGGTCATATTTTTTAGTTTTAAGTTGTTTGTCCGGGGCGGTTATGCGGCTTTTTTTCGGTTCAGGGCCGTCAGCAGGAAGCCTGTGAGGAAGATGACGGTCGTACCGAAGACGATCGTGAGGTAGGTGTGCAGCGGACTGTGCAGGCAGTAGAACGGCGAACCGTCGTTGATCAGCGGCGAGAGACTCATCCACGCGATGGTCAGCAGGCCGAGGATTACCGCCGTGACGGCGTGTGCGCGTTTGACGCGGCGGCATACCACGCCCAGCAGGAACAGCCCGAGCATACCGCCGCTGAAGATCGACGCCAGCTTCCACCAGGCGTCCAGCACGCCGTCGATGCGCATCATCAGCAGCCCGACGACGATGCCGAGCGCTCCGACGACGAACGAGGTGGCGTAGAGCGTGCCCATATTCTGTTTTTCGGTAAGCTCCTTTTTCGAGAGGCGTTTGGCGAAGTCGGTCAGTACGATGGTCGCCGAAGAGTTGATGCTCGTGGCGACGGTCGACATGCCGGCCGAGAAGAGCGATGCGACGACCAGTCCGGTCAGTCCGGTGGGCAGTCCGTGGACGATGAACCACGGGAAAACCTGATCGGACGGCGTGCCGGCGGGAAGCAGTTCGGGCCGGGCCGTATAGTAGGAAAAGAGCGCCGTGCCGATGTAGACGAAGACGAGCGAGACGGGGATGTAGAGCAGACCGCCGAAAAGGGTCGATTTCACGGCTTCGGCCGTCGATTTGGTGGTCATGTAACGCTGTACGTAGTTTTGGTCGATGCCGTAGTTTTGCATATTGACGAAAAGACCGTAGATCAGCACCACCCAGAAGGTCGGCTCGGTCAGCGAGAGCGAGAAACTGCCGAGGCTGAATTTGCCGTGCGCCGCGGCGATTTCGAACAGTTGTCCGGGCCCTTCGGGCATGGTGAAGGTGAGAATCACGGCGCAGGCGATGGCTCCCACGATCAGGATGATGCCCTGTATGGCGTCGGTCCAGACCACGGCGGCGATGCCGCCCAGCAGGGTGTAGATCAGGGTGGCGATTCCCGTACAGATGATGATGGTCTGAATGTCCCACCCGAACATCGTGTTGAGGGGCAGGGCCAGCAGCAGCAGGATCGAGCCGATGCGCGCCAACTGCGTCAGCAGGTAGCAGACCGCCACATAGCAGCGAGCCCAGTAGCCGAAGCGCATTTCGAGGTAGTGATAGGCCGAAACGCTGTTTATACTGCGGTAGAGGGGTATGAATACCTTGGCGGCCAGCCAGGTGGCGATGGGGATCGAGAGACTGAAGACAAAGGGATTCCAGTTGCCTTTGTAGGCGTCGCCGGGCAGGCCGAGAAAGCTGATGCTGCTGACGAACGTGGCGAAAATCGACATCCCCACGACCCATGTCGGCAGCGATCCTTCGGCGGCGGTGAATGCGGCCGCACCTTTGCGGCTGCGGAAGTAGAAGCTGCAGCCGAAGAGGGCGACGCCGCCGACGAAGATGAAAAATACGAGGTAATCGAGTAAGGTTATCTCCATAGGGGTTGGTTGTTATAGGTTATAGGTTATCCGTTGCAGGTGGCGCCCAGCGCTTCGAGCGCCTGGCGAATCCGGGCGCGCTCCTCGGCGCGGAATTTCCGGTAGGGGTACGAGAGGTAATCGTCGCAGACGCCCAGCAGCGAAAGTGCGCATTTGACGCCTTTCAGGTAGCTGGAACCGTATTTCCCGACGGTATAGACCGATGCGCTGATCTGCATGATGCGGCGCTGGATTTCGCGGACGCGGGCGATGTCGTGGGCGCATGCGGCGTCGTACATGGCGACGTAGAGTTCGGGAAAGATGTTTGCGCCGCCGTTCACGCCGCCGTCGGCGCCGAGCAGGACGCATTCGCCCGTCAGCTCTTCGGGACCGACATAGAGTGAAAAATCGGGATTGTCCCCCAAATGGTAGAGGAGCGTCTGGAAGTAGGTCATATTGGCCGAACTGTCTTTCAGTCCGACGATGTTCGTATGACGGGCCAGCGTCTTCACGGTCCCCGGTTCGAGGAAGACCTTGACGTGCGACGGCATGTTGTAGAGGTAGAGCGGCAGGGGCAGGGCGTCGGCCAGCGCCGTGTAGTATTCGACCAGCTCCTGCTGCGAGGGGGCGAAATAGTAGGGCGGGGCGGCCACGACGCCGACGGCGCCGCATTTGGCGGCATGTTCCGCGAGCCGGATGCTTTCGATGAAGGCGGTGTCGGTGACGCCGACCAGCACGGGTACGCGTCCTGCGACCCGGCGGCACACCAGTTCGACGAATTCATAGCGCAGCCGGTAGGTCAGGCTCTGGGCTTCGCCCGTCGTGCCGAGCAGGAAAATGGCGTGGACTCCGCCGGCGACGAGGTGTTCCGTAAGGCGTACCGCGCCTTCGCGGTCGAGTTCGTCGTCGTCCTTGAGCGGAGTAATCATCGGGGGAATGATGCCCCGGAGTTTCGTGGGTTGCATAATCTGGGGTATTTAGCGGTTTTTAGTTGATTCGTATATTTTATTGTAAATCGTTTTAGCTAATGTGCAAAAAAAGAGATTATTCCTCGATAAGCTCCGTTATCTCCGCCTCCCGGCTGGGTATGCCGCTCTCGACGATTTCGGGCGTCAGTACGATGCGGATGCTGTTGATCGGCTGATCTTTCTGTTCGATATTCTTGATCAGCAGGTCGAGGGCTTCCGTGCCGAACTGTTCGATCGGCTGCCGCACGTAGGCGACGGCCGTTTTGTAGATGTCGAAGGCTTCGTTGCTGTCGAAACAGGCCATGGCGAAGTCCTGCGGAACGCGCCAGCCGTTGCGGAATATTGCGGTCAGTCCGCTGGCGGCCAGCGTATTGGTGGCGAATACGAATGCTTCGACATTGCGCATTTTCGCATCGCGGACGATCTCGTCGATTTTTCCGAGTTTGTCGTGGCGCAGGTGATGAATGTTGATCCGGCTGCCCAAACCGGCTTCCGCCATGCAGAAGCGGTAGCCCTCTTCGCGCTCCCTGATGTTGGACAGGTTCATCGAATAGGAGATCATTTCGATTCGCGTGAAACCTTGACGGATCAGCGCCTGAGTGGTTTCGACGCCGGCGCGCCGGTTGTTGAGTACGACGCTGCTCAGTTCGGTGTCCGGCACTTCGCGGTCGAGCAGTACGACGGGGATATTCTGCAGGGCGACATTGCGGATAATTTCATCGGCCCCTTCGCAGGGAACGATGATCAGCCCGTCGATGCCTTTGTTGCGGAAAACCTCGATCAGGTTTTCGAGTTTCTGCGGATTTTCGTCCGTACTGCCGAACAATACGGTATACTTATGTTTATACGCGCGGTCCTCGATGCAGCGGGCGATGTCGGCGAAAAACTTGTTCGAGATGTCCGATACGATTACCCCGATGGTGTTCGTTTTGCCGCTGCGAAGCGTGCGCGCCGCATTGTTGGGCTGGTAGTTTAGCTTCTCGGCGACCTCCAGGATACGCTGTGCCGTCTCTTTGTTGACGCGGTAGGTGTCCTTGCCGTCGGCTTTGTTGTTCATGACGAACGATACCAGCGCGATCGAAACGCCCGCCTGGGTGGCTATATCTTTTATGGTTACTTTGCGTGTCCGCATATTTTTTGCGATTTTTTGCAATATCTGGGAAATTCTCTTACCTTTGCAAAGGTAATTAAAACGTTTTAACAAACAAATTTTTTCCGAGTTTTTTTATGCTGCGACGTGATGGGACTTTCCTGGAAAATCGAGACATTCCCGTCCGCAGTTTCCCGGTAGTGCGGCAGATGTCGCATCGTGTGCGGGAATTGTCTCGTATGCAGGATGCCGGGCTGTTGCCCGAAGATGCCGCGTGACTTTGTATCGGGCGGCTGCGGGCGGTCAGACATGCAATTCAACCTTAAAACAACATAAACCCATATGCAAACCAATTATGTAATAGGAGTCGATTTCGGCAGCGACTCGGTGCGCTGCCTGATCGTCGGCACGGCCGACGGAGCGGAAATCGCATCGGCGGTGGCGGCATACCCGCGCTGGAAGGAGCGGCTTTACTGCGACCCCTCCCGGAATCAGTACCGCCAGCATCCGCTGGACTATATCGAATCTTTGGAGCAGTGCGTGCGCAGTGCGTTGGAAAAGTGCGGCAAAGAGGTGGCGGACAATGTCTGCGGCATCTCTTTCGATACGACCGCTTCGACGCCGGCACTGACCGACGAGCGGGGCGTTCCGCTGGCCCTGCTGCCCGAATACGCCGAAAATCCCGACGCGATGTTCGTGCTTTGGAAAGACCATACGGCATTGGCCGAAGCGGATGAGATAAACGATTTGGCAAAACGCTGGGAGGTCGATTATACCCGTTACAGCGGCGGCACCTACTCCTGCGAATGGGTGTGGGCGAAGATGCTGCACTGCCTGCGCAACGATCCCGCATTGCGTGTGAAAACCTGTTCGTGGGTCGAGCATTGCGATTGGGTCTGCGCACTGCTGACGGGCGACACGAAGCCCGAAACCATTGCCCGAAGCCGTTGTGCGGCGGGGCACAAGGCGATGTGGCATGAGTCGTGGGGCGGCCTTCCTTCCCCCGAATTCCTTTCGGCGGTTGATCCGCTGCTGGATATTTTCCGCGGGCATCTTTATACCCGGACCGTTACCGGCGACGAATGTATCGGCGGCCTGTGCCCCGAATGGGCCGGACGGCTGGGACTGCAGCCGGGCATTGCCGTCGGCGTGGGGGCTATCGACTGTCATGTGGGCGCTGTCGGGGCGGGAGTCGTGCCCGGTACCTTGGTAAAGGTGATGGGCACTTCGACCTGCGATATCGTGGTCGGCGCCTACGGCGAAGTCGGGGACAGGGCCGTGCAGGGCATCTGCGGTCAGGTCGACGGCTCGGTGCTGCCCGGATATGTCGGATTCGAAGCCGGACAAGCCGCTTTCGGCGACATATACGCGTGGTTTCGCCGGATCATGGCGTGGCCGCTGAGCCGGATCGCACAGGGGGACGAAGCCCTTGAGGAACGGATTCTCGGCGAGCTGACGGCCGAGGCCGAATTGCTGCCGCTGATGACCGGAGATCCGGTCGCGCTCGACTGGCATAACGGACGCCGGACACCGGATGCGGACCCTCGCGTGCGCGGAGCGATCGACGGCCTGACGCTGGCTACGTCCGCTCCGGCATTTTTCAAGGCGCTGGTCGAAGCGACGGCGTTCGGTTCCCGCGCCATCAATGAGCGGATGCTCGAAGAGGGGGTGCCGATCGACAACATCATCGCTATCGGAGGCATTGCGCGCAAGTCCTCTTTCGTGATGCGTACGATGGCCGACGTGATGGGCATGCCGATCCGGGTGCTGGACAGCGATCAGGCCTGTGCGCTGGGGGCGGCGATGTTCGCGGCCGTGGCGGCGGGCGTTCATGGGTCGGTTGCCGAAGCGCAGCGGGCGATGCGCCCCGGTTTTTCGGACGAATACCGTCCCGATATGGAACGGCATGCAATTTATGACTATCTTTATGCGCGTTATCTGAAACTCGGAGCAGCGCGTTAAATGACGAAGCGGTTTTTCCTGCTGGCGGCCCTCGCGGGCGTGTGGAGCGTGTCGGCACAGAACGGCACGCTGCACCTGCGTCTGGTCGATTGCGTTACGCAGGAACCGGTCGTCGGGGCCGTGGCAGAGCTGCGCTCGCAGGCCGATACCGCCCGGACTCCTTTTTTTGCGGCTTCCGACATCGACGGGGCGGCGCTGTTGCAGCGTGTGCCGGCCGGTGCGTGGCGGCTGCGCGTGACTTCGCTCGGATACGAAGCTTTGGAGCGCGAGCTGCGGACCTCGGGCGGGAAAACCGATCTCGGAACGCTGGAAATGTCGCCCGGCGCCGAAGCGATCGAGAGCGTGGTGCTGGAGGCGCCCGCACTGAGGTCGTCGATTCGCGGCGATACGCTGAGCTACCGGGCCTCGGCCTACAAAGTCACGTTCGGGGCCGACGCCGGGGCGCTGATCGGCAAAATGCCGGGGCTGGAGG
>CAKVKI010000091.1 GCA_934754975.1 uncultured Alistipes sp.
GCGATACCCAGCGAAAAGTTCTTGAAAAGTTCCCAGCCGACACCCAGCTTGACCTCCGTCACGTCGCCCTCGCCCTGATAGACGTACTGGGCGCGGCCGACATTGCCCCACACGGGGTCGGTCGGATCGTAGTCGTGGGTGTATTTGGTACGGTAACCTACCGAACTGTACGGCGTAAGGCTGAAACCCAGGCCGAGTTTCTTGGCGAGCGGCAGCTGAAACGCGATATCGTGAAAGTTGAAGGTATTGTAGGCCGTGCTTTTCGACATGCCGTTCACCTTCTGCGAGTTGTAGTAGTTCTGGCCTTCCAGTCCGAAATTGAAGAGAAAACTCTTCTGCGGAGCGGCGCTGTAAGCCGCCGGATTGAGCAGATTGACCACGCCCGAACTGCGCATGGCCACACCTACACCGCCCATCGAACGCATCGGCAGGGTGCCGGGCGTATTCTGTTCGCCGATGCCGTACATCGTGTAGGGAGAGAATGCGTTAATACTGCTTGTCTGGGCCGATAAGGCATAGGGAATCATCACGGCTGTAATGACAACCAGCTTAATTAAGGTGTTCTTCACTTGCATTGTACTCTAAAATTCTATTCAATCCGCAAAAAACCAGATTACAATTTGCAAATATCGTATTTTTAATTCGTTTAACAAAGAAATTCGCGTCTCCTCCGGTAAAAATTACGCATAAATCGTCTATTTGTTCACGCATGCGGGCTGCATAGCCCTCGATCTCGAACGTGATTCCGTTCATCACGCCCAGTTCGATAGCCTGCCGGGTAGTAAGTCCCGAAAGCTCCTCGCCTTCGGCCGCGGCGCACAACGGCAGCTTGGCCGTATAGTCGTGCAGCGCCCTGAAACGGGTCTTCATGCCCGGCGAAATACATCCGCCGCGGAACGTACCGTCAGCCGTCACCAAGTCGATGGTCAAGGCCGTACCGAAATCGACGACCAGCACGTTGCGCCCCGGATAAAGCACCGTGGCGCCTACCGCTGCGGCCAGCCGGTCACGGCCCAGCGTCTCGGGCGTCAGATAGGCGTTGCCGATGGGCACGGGCGTCTGCGACGTGAACTCCAACAGGTACTCCACACGCGGCCGGAGCAGTTCCGCCGCTTCATCCACTTCGCCGCGCGTCGAAGCCACGACGGCCCGCCGTACGGGCCATGCCGCGAACAACTCTTCGAGCATCGACGGATGCAGCCGCTCCACGCAGCGCTGGAAAACAATCTCTCCTCCGTCGAAAACAGCGAGTTTCACCAGGGTGTTTCCGATATCTACTACTAAATTCAAAGCTGCTGCAGCGTTTTATATGCGTCTTCAATGTCTTTGACATTCCTAACGGTCATCGCCAAACGATTATTGTGCTGTTTCAACACAAATCTGCCGGGATTTTGCGTGACCTTGCGAAGCAGGTCCATAAAAGTATCGCTCTTGTAATAGGGCGAGTCCTGCTCGCCGACGAAATGCACGAGCATCAGTCCGTTCTTGACCTTCACGCGCTCCATGCCCAGGCGGATCGCCTCCCACCGCAGGCGAACCACGCTGAGCAGCTCTTTGGTCTCGCGCGGCAGGGGGCCGAAACGGTCCACAAGGCGGCTTCCGAAAGCCTGCAGCGCCTCCTCGTCCTTGGTCGAGTCCAGTTCGCGGTAGAGCTTCAGGCGCTCGGCCTGCTGCGCCACATAGGAGTCGGGCAGGCAGGCTTCGACCTCGATTTCGATATGCGCGTCGTCGATGTAGCGCAGTTGTTCGACCACCTCCTGTTCCGAATCGCTCAGACCCGCGACATGCAGGCCCTCGGCGCGCAGTTCGGCGATCGCTTCGTTCATGATCTTCTGATAGGTCTCGAAACCGATATCGGCGATAAATCCGCTCTGCTCGGCTCCCAGCAGGTTGCCCGCGCCGCGGATGTCGAGGTCCTGCATGGCGATATTGAAACCCGATCCCAGATCGGAAAACTCCTCGATGGCCCGCAGGCGGCGGCGTGCATCGGACGACAGCAGTTCGTCGGGCGGCGAAAGCAGGTAGCAATAGGCTTTCTGATTGCTGCGCCCCACACGTCCGCGCAATTGGTGCAGGTCGCTCAGCCCGAAGTTCTGGGCGTTGTTCACGATGATCGTATTGGCATTGGGTATGTCGATGCCGTTCTCGATGATCGTCGTGGCGATCAGCACATCGAACTCCCCGTAAATAAAGTTCATAATAAGTTTTTCGAGTTTCTCGGCGGGCATCTTGCCGTGCCCCACGCCCACGCGGGCTTTGGGGCAGATGCGGGTGATAAGCCCCTGCAGGGTCAGCAGGTCTTCGACGCGGTTGTGGACAAAGTAGACCTGTCCGCCGCGCGCGAGTTCCGTTTCAACGGCGTCGCGGATGATCTCTTCCGAAAAGACGTGCGATTCGGTGACGATCGGCTGGCGGTTGGGCGGCGGCGTCGAGATGACCGACAGGTCGCGCGAACCCATGAGCGAGAATTGCAGCGTACGGGGAATCGGCGTCGCCGTGAGGGTCAGCGTATCGACATTGACCGCCATCTGCGTCAGCTTCTCCTTGGCCGCCACGCCGAATTTCTGCTCCTCGTCGATAATCAGCAGTCCCAGGTCGCGGAATACGATCTGTTTGCCCAGAATCTTGTGCGTGCCGATCAGGATGTCGATACGGCCCGCTTCGAGGTCGGCGCGGATCTGCGTCACCTCTTTGGCCGTTTTGGTGCGGTTGAGGTATTCGACCCGCACGGGGAAGTTGCGCAGACGCTCCGAAAACGAGCGGTAGTGCTGCAGGGCGAGGATCGTCGTCGGCACCAGCACGGCGACCTGCTTGCCGTCCACGGCCGCCTTGAACGCCGCGCGGATCGCCACCTCGGTCTTGCCGAAGCCCACGTCGCCGCAGACCAGACGGTCCATCGGCTGGTCGGACTCCATATCCTTCTTGACGGCCGCTACGGTCGTCTGCTGGTCGGGCGTGTCCTCCCACTGGAACGACGCCTCCAACTCGTGCTGCAGGTAGCTGTCGGGCGTAAATGCGAATCCTTTGCTGGCCTTGCGTTTGGCATAGAGGGCGATCAGCTCGCGCGAAATATCCTTGACGGCCTTCTTGGTGGCGTTCTTGAGCTTCTGCCAGGCTCCGTTGCCCAGTTTGTAGACCTTCGGCGGTTCGCCGTCGCCCGACTTGTAGCGAGAAATGCGGTGCAGCGAATGAACGTTTACAAACAGCACGTCGCCGTCCTTATAGACCAGCTTGATCGCCTCGTGCGCCTTGCCGTTTTCGTTGATCTTCACCAGCCCGTCGAAGCGGCCCACGCCGTGGTCGATATGCACCACATAGTCGCCCGGCCGCAGCTGGTTCAGCTCGGCGACGGTCATCTGCTCGTCGCGCCGGATCTCGCCGTTGATGCGGTAACGCTGGTAGCGGTCGAAGATCTGATGGTCGGTATAGAGACACAATTTCAGGTCGTTGTCCACGAATCCCTCGTGCAGCGTCACCGAAAGGGGCCGCACGACGGCCTGCCCGCGGCCGATCTGGTGAAAGATGTTTTCGAGACGCTCGACCTGCACCTTGTTTTCCGAGAGGATATAGGTCGTATAGCCGCGCAGCGAATTGCGGATCATGTCGTCGGCCAGCATCTCGAAATTCTTGTTGAACTTGGGCTGGGGAGCCGTATCGAACTCCACGGCCGCCGTGGCGGGACGCTCCGGCAGGTTGTCGCGCAGGGCGAGCATCCGGCAGCCTGCCAAATCGCCGAGCAGCACGTTGCGGCTGGTCATCAGGCGATCGATCTCCTCTGGGCGCTCCATGTCGGCAAGCGTCTTGCGGCGGATATCGTTCACCCGACGCAGTACGTAATCTGCGTCGTAGAACCAATAGGCCGCCGCGTCGCCCGCAAACTGCACGAACGACACCTTCGCCGCCGCATCGCCGGCATTGAGGTTGGGAATGATCTCCACCCGGTCGAGTTTGTCGGCCGAGAGCTGGCTCGAAATATTGAACCGCCGAATCGAGTCCACCTCGTCGCCGAAAAAGTCGATACGGTAGGGTTTGCTCTCCGAGAAGGAGAAGACGTCCACGATACCGCCGCGGACCGAATACTGCCCCGGTTCATAGACGAAATCGACACGGATGAAGTTCGCATCGACGAGCGCGTCCTCCAGCACCGCGATCGAAATCCTGTCGCCGAGTTTCACGGCGATCGTGTCCCGCCGGAGGGTTTCGGCGTCAGCGACCCGCTCGGCCAGCGCTTCGGGATAGGTGCAGACGACCAGATACCCGTTCGTGAAGCCCTTCACGGCGTTCATCGCAGCCGTGCGCTGCACCACGCCCTGCGCGTCCTCGGCGCCGTAGGCCACCGAACGTTTATAGGACGAGGGGAAGAAATAAACCTGCTTCTCGTCCAGCAGGTTATAGAAGTCGTTCATCAGGTAGGCCGCTGCGTCGCGGTCCTCGGCGACAAAGACATGTACACCCCCGGTTTTCACCGCCGCAGCCGCAGCATAGAACGAAAGAGCGCCGCCGACCAGCTCTTTCAGATGGACGGTTGCGCGCTCTTTTTTATATTCGCGGCACAGGCGGGGCAGGGCTTTCGACCCGGCGGCGAACTGCGCCAGCTGCTCGCGGGCAGTCATACGGTTACTTGTTTATCAGGTCGTTATCCTTGCGATCGTGGTAATGCACCTCGACGATACCCAGACTCTGGTCGGCGACGATGTGCAGGTTCACCTTGTATTTCCACTGCCAGCGGCGGCGCAGCGACCAGAGTCCCTGCTTAAGGAAGGAGGCCACATAAGGGCTTACGACCAATTTGATATATTTGTGACCGCGATCCTGCGTAAGGAACGAAATCTGGTTCTCGATCTTCTTGTCCAGCAGTACCGTCGGTTCGATCTTGCCCGATCCGTTGCAGGTCGGGCAGACGTCCGAAACCTCCTCCACGGCCACGGGGCGCACCCGCTGGCGGGTAATCTGCATCAGGCCGAATTTGGTGAGCGGCAGGACCGTGTGTTTGGCCTTGTCGGTAGCCATCAGCTTCACCATTTCATCGAACAACGCCTGCCGGTTCTGCGCCTTGTGCAGGTCGATGAAGTCGATGATGACGATGCCGCCCAAGTCGCGCAGGCGCAGCTGGCGGGCGATTTCGGCCGCCGCGGCCAGATTGACGTCCATCGCCGTCTGCTCCTGGTTGTCCTCGGCCTTAGTACGGTTGCCCGAATTGACGTCGATGACGTTCATGGCCTCCGTATGCTCGATAATGAGGTAGGCGCCGCGGCGCAGCGAGACATATTTGGCGAAGAGCGACTTGATCTGCTTCGAGATGTCGAAGTTGTCGAAAATAGGCACGTTGCCGCGGTAGAGTTTGACGATTTTCTCCTTTTCGGGTTCGATCTGCCTGATATAACCGCGGATGTCGTTGTACATCGCCTCGTCGTCCACGGCGATCTGCGAGAACGAACCGTTCAGCGAGTCGCGAATGATCGTATTGGCGCGGTTCATTTCGCTCATCAGCTGGGCGGGAGCCGTGTTTTTCTTAATCGCCGCGCAGGTCTTGCGCCAGCGGTCGATCTGGGTCTGGATGTCGTGTTCGATATCCTCATCCTTGGCTTCCATGGCCGCAGTGCGGATGATGACGCCGAAATTCTTGGGCAGCACGGCGGCGGCGATCCGCTTCAGGCGTTTCTTCTCATCCACCGAACGGATCTTCTGCGACAGGAAAACCTTCGACGAAAAAGGCACCAGCACGACGTTGCGTCCGGCCAGCGAAATATCCGCCGTCAGGCGGGGCCCCTTGGTCGAGATGGCCTCCTTGGCGATCTGCACCATGATATTCTGGCCGACCTGCAGGTAGTCGCCGATCTTGCCCGACTTCTCCACGGGCGGTTCGAGTTTCATGCTCTCGGCGCGCAGTCCCCGTTTGCCGGGCTGTTGCGAAGCGACGAGCTTCTGGAGCGAGGGAAACTGGCTGCCCAGGTCGAGACAGTGGATAAAGGCGTCTTTTTCGTGTCCTATGTTGACGAATGCCGCATTGAGACCCGGCATGATCTTACGTACTTTTCCGAGGTAGATATCCCCGACGGCGAACCCGGTCTGACACTGTTCCTTGTTGAGTTCGACAAGGACCTTATCCTCGCACAGCGCGATGGAAATTTCGGTCGGGTTGACGTTTACAATTAATTCTCTGTTCATCTATATCGTGTGTCGCGCTCCGGAGACGAAGACGCGGAATACTGAAATCGGTTAGGCCGCTTTTTGGTCTGAAGTGGCGGCAAACTCCAAAGGATAAAAAGTCGCGCGGACCCGTTGTCCGGCGCGCGGCCCGGGAGCAGGCTGCACCCGGATTATTTTTTGCGGTTATCGCCGGGAACCGCCCCGAAGCGCCCATGAAACGGGCCGGGAGAGGTCTGAATCCCTGAAAACAGCAGTTCCGCACCTCGCCCGATGCGCCGGAAGCGGAATGCCGTCACGAAAAACCACAGAAAATAGGTAAAGCTAAAAGAACCCAGGGCTCCTTTAGCTTTATCTATCGTTTAGCACTAAAGTGCTACCCTACTTTTTCTTGTGACGGTTCTTACGCAGACGTTTTTTGCGTTTGTGGGTAGCCATCTTGTGACGCTTATGCTTCTTTCCGTTTGGCATAGTCCTGATTTTTTTGAGGTTCTTGTTTACTTAAATTATTTCACCTTCGCCGCGAAGCTCTTTGCAGGCTTGAAAGCGGGAATGTTGTGTTCCGGAATGGTGATGGTCGTATTCTTCGAGATGTTGCGGGCAACTTTCTTGGCGCGCTTCTTTACGATGAAGCTGCCGAAACCACGGAGATACACGTTATTTTTGTTGGTCAGCGAGGTCTTGATGCTATCCATGAAAGCCTCAACGATTGCCTGTACCTGCACCTTTTCAACACCGGTGCTCTTAGCGATTTCGCTTACGATATCTGCCTTTGTCATTTTTATATAGTATTAAATTATTAAGTTCGTGTGAAGACATTCGGACTGCAAATATACGCTTTATTTACATTTTAGCCAACAAACCGCATTTTTTTTTCATTATTTTTCCCGCAGTCCTCTACCTGCCACTGAAACAGTACGATAACAAATATCGGGCAAAACTCGCCCGAAAATTAAAATATTATGTGTCAGGCAATTATTCACTGTCGAAACCTGCAAAACGGACAACCGCACAAGGCATTGCAAATCAACGACATGAATTATTCGGCCGCGAAATCCCCCGAACTTTTGGGAACAATAATATACCCAAAACGCCATTCCGCGCTCCGGCACGCCGGCACGGGGCCTCAGGAGCGGTCTCAGCCGGCGGCCGGAGCGGTTTTTATTTTGCTCCTAAAAGCGCAGCGGCTCAATAAACGTCCGGTTTTTGCGTTTGATAATAAAATAACTAATTTTGCAAACTAAATTCCGCTAACGGTATGGTCAAAATACTCTGGGTGGACGACGAGGTCGAACTGCTGAAGCCCCACGTCCTGTTCCTCAAACAGAAAGGCTACGAAGTAGACACCTGCAACAACGGCTACGACGCAATAGACATGGCTTCCGAAGGGGCCTACGACCTGATAATCCTCGACGAGATGATGCCCGGCATGACGGGACTCGAAACACTCCCCAAGATCAAGGAGGTGCGTCCCACCACGCCCGTCATCATGGTGACCAAGAGCGAGGAGGAGAACATCATGGACAAGGCCGTGGGCTCGAAGATCGCCGATTACCTCATCAAGCCCGTGAACCCCAATCAGGTACTGCTCTCGATCAAGAAAAACGTCCACCAGCAGCAACTCGTCACGGAGCAGACCACGGCCGACTACCGTTCGGAATTCGGACGCATCTCCTCGTCGCTGCAGATGGCCGAAACATTCGGCGACTGGTGTTCGCTTTACCGTAAACTCGCCAATTGGGAGGTCGAGCTTTCCGAATCCACCGACCAAAGCATCAAAGAGGTGCTGGCCTACCAGAAAACCGAGGCCAATCAGGAGTTCTGCAAGTTCGTACGCCGCAACTACTACAATTGGATCAACAAGCGTTCGGAGGAGACTCCCGTAATGTCGCACACGCTGATGCGTACCAATATCTTCCCTGTGGCGGACGAAAATCCCAAAACCACGCTGCTGCTGATCGACAACTTCCGCTACGACCAATGGCGGTCGATCTCTTCGCTGCTGAGGGGTTATTACGACGTGGCGCAGGACGATTTCTACTGCGCCATCCTGCCCACGGCGACCCAATACGCGCGCAACGCCGTTTTTGCGGGACTGATGCCGCTGGCCATCGACAAACTGATGCCCAACAAATGGCTCAACGACAACGAGGAGGGCGGCAAGAACCAATACGAAGAGGAGTTTCTCAAACGGCTGATGGCCCAGAACGGCAAGAATTGGAAGTTTTCGTTCGACAAGCTCGTGCGTCCGGAACAGGGCCGCAAGTTGGTCGACAATATACAAAAGGTATACGACGCCGACTTCTCGGTAATCATCTACAATTTCCTCGATATCCTTTCGCACGCGCGTACCGAGACCGACATCATCCGGGAACTCACGGAGGACGACGCGGCGTTCCGTTCGCTGACGCGCTCGTGGTTCGAACATTCCGACCTCTACACCATCCTCAAGCTTCTTTCGGAGCGGGGACACACGGTGGTCATCACCTCCGACCACGGCACCATCCGCGTAGACAATCCGGTGAAGGTGACCGGCGACCGCGAGACTTCGGCCAACCTGCGCTACAAAACGGGCCGCAATCTGGCGTACAACTCCCGCGACGTATACGAAGTGCTGAAACCCGAAGACGTACAGCTTCCGTCGAGCAACCTCACGTCGAGCTACATCTTCGCCTACAATTCGGATTTCCTGGTTTACAACAACGATGCGAACCGCCACATCCGCTATTACCGCAATACATTCCAGCACGGCGGCATCTCGATGGAAGAGATGATCGTGCCCTACATCGTCTTAAAACCCAAACAATAAATGAAAACCATCCATATCACCTCGCAGGACGAACTGCCGGACGTCGCCGAGGCGGTCGTCGAAGCGCTCGGCCGCCGCACGGTAGTAGCTTTCCGCGGAGAAATGGGCGCAGGCAAAACGACGCTGATCCGCGAAATCGCCGCGCAGCTGGGCGCAACGGACACCGTAACCAGCCCTACGTTCGCCATCGTAAACCAATACAAAGGCAAGGGCAACCGCCGCATCCACCACTTCGACTTCTACCGTATCAACGACATCCGCGAAGCTTACGACTTCGGTTACGAGGAGTATTTCTATTCGGGCGATCTCTGCCTGGTCGAATGGCCCGAAAAGATCGAGCAGCTGCTGCCCGACAACGTAATGACAATACGCATCACCGTAGACAGCGATACGGCCCGCACATTCGAAATCGACTAAACCATCAATCTACGCACATGCCCGGCAGCATACCCGATTCCGTCGGGGACGCTGCCGGGCAATTTGCGTTTCGCCCCCTGGGACGAACAGCCTATTTGTCCTTCCCGCGAAAAATCACTACTTTTGCAGTCGGCAGGCTCCGGAAGGGGTAAACTCCGG
>CAKVKI010000092.1 GCA_934754975.1 uncultured Alistipes sp.
CCGCAGACCCGATTCGCGGACGGCTTTGACCGCTCCGAGCAGAATCGTGTTGCTCAGGGCGAATATCGCTGTGGGACGGTCGGGCCGGGCCACGGCGAGTTTGGTCTGCAGGTACCCGTTTTCCAGCGAGAAGGCGCCGCCGGTTATGAAAGCCTCGTCCTGCAGTCCCTCCTGTCGGAGCGCATCGAGATAGCCCTGCACGCGCCGGCGGTTCGGCATCGAATACGGAACGCCCTGGATGCAGGCGATTCTGCGGTGTCCCTTCTGCAGCAGAATCCGGGTCGCCTCCATGCCTCCGCGGTAGTTGTCGGTGCAGACGTATGGCAGCGGGGTTTGTTCGAAGTAGCGGTCCACCAGCATGACGGGCACCGAGCGGTTTACCTTTTCGAGGTAGCCGGGCGTCCGGCCGCAGGGAACGGCCACGATGCCGTCCACCCGGCGCGACAGCATCGTCCGTATACCCTCCTGCTCGTTTTCTTCGCTCTCCATGGTATCGACCAGCATTACCGTATATCCGTGGTTTTTAGCTTCCTGAATGATGACGCTGGCGATGTCGGCGAAATAAGGGTTCGATACCTGCGGAATCAGTAAGCCCAGCGTATTGGTACGCTTCATGCGCAGTCCTTTCGCCAGAAGGCTCGGCGTGTAGTCGCACCGTTTTGCTTCGGCGAGGATCAGCTCGACGGTCTTCCGGCTGATGCGGTATTTCTCCGCCTGACCGTTCAGCACCCGCGAAACGGTCGATATGGCGAATCCGGTCCGTTTGGATATGGTGACCAGCGTCTCTTTCATGCGGCGTTCTGTTATATTATTTTGTGGATGCCGGAACCCGTTTCCGGTCTTTCCGATCCGTCCTCCAACCTGCTTTCCGGCCTGCGGTCCCGCCTGTCCGAATATGCCGGCGCGGATTGTTGCGCGGTTTTTGTTCCGAACAAAAGTAGCCATTTTTTCGGATGCGGCAAGAAAATAACGGTATGCGTATGAAAAAATGCCATAAAAAAGTTTGCAATTTTCCTTTATTGTCTTTATACTTGCATACGTGGTTGCGCAAACGATTGCGCAATGTTGAATATTGAAAACCTGAAATTATAACTTATGGAAAAAATTGTGATTGTCGGCAGCGCCAATACCGACCTGATCGTTCGGGCCGACCGGATTCCCTCTCCCGGCGAGACCGTACTCGGAGGAGAATTCCGGATCGTTTCCGGCGGCAAAGGCGCCAATCAGGCCGTCGCCGTCGCGCGGCTGGGCGGCGACGCCCTTTTTGTGGCGCGTATCGGGACCGACCTTTTCGGGGATGAACTGATGGCCCGCTACACCGCGGAAAAGATGGATACTTCGCATGTCGTCCGCGATTCGCAGGCCCCTTCGGGCGTGGCGCTCATCACGGTCGATAATTCGGCCGAAAACTGCATCGTCGTGGCTCCCGGAGCGAACGCGCGGCTTTCCAAAAAGGATATCGACGACGTCCGGCCCGAACTGGCGAAGGCCGGCTACCTGCTGATCCAGCTCGAAATACCGCTCGAAACGGTGGAATACGCGATACAGACGGCCGCGGAACTTGGCGCAAAGGTGATTCTCAATCCGGCGCCTGCGGCGCAGATCGACGAAAAGTACCTGAAATACGTCTATCTCCTTACCCCCAACGAGTCGGAGTGCGCCCTGCTTACGGGACGTCCTGTGTTGAACGAAACGGATGCGGCAGCTGCGGCGGAGATGCTGCTGGACAAAGGAGTGAAGAATGTGATCGTGACCTGCGGTTCCCGCGGCGCGGTCGTGAAAAATGCCGATATTTGCACGGTGGTGCCCGCTTGCCGCGTTTCGGCGGTCGATACGACCGCTGCGGGCGACGTTTTCAACGGTGCGCTGGCTGTGGCGCTGGCAGAAGGAGCGCCGCTGTTGGACGCTGCGCGTTTCGCAACGCACGCCGCCGCCCTCTCGGTGACCCGCATCGGGGCGCAAAGCTCGATCCCGACGCGCCGTGAGGTGGACGACGCCCGTTTTGCAGGCAACAGCTGATTTGTCGACCGAATGACAACCCTTTAAAACTTCGAATATGTTTGTAGTAAACAATTATGCGACGGCCGTGATACTCTGTATTGTCACGATGCTGTGCTGGGGCTCGTGGGGCAACACCCAGAAACTCGCGGGCAAAACCTGGCGATATGAACTCTTCTATTGGGACTATGTCGTCGGCATGCTCCTTTTTTCGCTGATCCTCTGCTTTACGCTGGGCAGTATCGGCAGCGAAGGCCGTCCCTTCCTCGAAGACCTCGCGCAGGCTTCGCCCAAAGCCCTCGGCAGCGTTTTGCTCGGCGGCGTCATCTTCAACGCCTCGAACATCCTGCTTTCCGCCTCCGTGTCACTGGCCGGACTGGCCGTCGCCTTTCCGCTGGGCGTGGGGCTGGCGTTGGTGCTGGGCGTCGTTATCAATTACATGGGTGCGCCGAAAGGCGATCCCGTGATCCTGTTTCTCGGTGTGGCGTTGATCGTTATCGCCATCGTCTGCAACGGAATCGCTTCGGGACGGGTGCAGAAAGAGCCGGGTTCCTCGGCGCAAAACCGCAAAGGAATCCTGCTGGCGGTTCTGGCCGGTGTGCTGATGTCGTTTTTCTATCGTTTCGTGGCTGCGGCGATGGACCTCGACAACTTCGAATCCCCCACTCCCGGCATGCTGACGCCCTATTCGGCCATCTTTATCTTCTCGGTCGGCGTCCTGCTGAGCAACTTCGTTTTCAATACGCTCGTCATGAAGCGTCCTTTCGTCGGAACGCCGGTCGGTTACGGAGAGTATTTCAAGGGTTCTGCCCGCACCCATATGGTCGGTATCCTGGGCGGCGCAATCTGGTGTCTCGGCACGGCGTTCAGCTATATCGCCGCGGGCAAGGCCGGAGCCGCCATTTCCTATGCCCTGGGACAGGGGGCGCCGATGATCGCCGCCGTCTGGGGCGTCTTCGTCTGGAAAGAGTTTCGGGGGGCGAACCGCTCGGTGAACTGGCTGCTGGCGGTCATGTTCGTCTTCTTTATCCTCGGCCTGGCATGTATCATTCTTTCCGGAGGCAACTGATAACCTGAAATGATGAAGAAACTTTTGATTCTGGCGGCGCTTGCCGCCCTCTGTACGCCGGCGGTCCGGGCGCAGGAAGCGTCCGCCGCACCTCTGCGGGTGATTTTCGATACCGACATGGGCAACGACGTGGACGACCCGCTGGCGCTCGACATGCTCTACAAGGCGATGGACCGGGGCGAAATCAGCCTGCTCGGCATCCTCAGCAGCAAAGACACCGAATTCTCGCCCCGTTATATAGATATGATGAATACGTGGTACGGTTATCCCGAACTTCCCGTCGGAAAGGTTCGTGATGGCGTGGTACTCAAACGCGACGATTACGCACGCGCCGTCTGCGAGTCGGACCTCTTCCCCCGCAGCCGCAGGGACCGGGAGTACGGCGATCCCGTAACCCTTTACCGCCGCCTGCTGGCCGAAAGTCCCGACAGTTCGGTCGTGGTCGTCTCCGTCGGTTTCTCGACCAATCTCGGCCGCCTGCTGGAGAGCCGGGGCGACAAATATTCGCCGCTGGACGGTATCGAACTGGTAAAGCGCAAAGTGAAATTCTGTTCGGTGATGGGCGGCAGTTTCGGCGACAAGCCCCGTGCCGAATACAATATCGTGAACGACATTCTCAACGCCAAACGGCTTTTCGCGCTTTGCTCCGTACCCGTTGCGGTCGTGTCGCTCGAATTGGGCAAGACGGTGAATTATCCCGGGGCCAGCATCGAAACCGATTTTACGTGGGCTGAAAAACATCCGATGGTCGAGGGCTACAAAGCCTATCGCAAGATGCCTTACGACCGTCCTACATGGGATATGATGTCGGTGCTGTATGTCCTGCGTCCCGAAATGTTCGGGGTGTCCGAACCGGGGATCGTTTGCGTGGACGATCAGGGATACACTTATTTTACGCCCACGCCGCGCGGAAAACATACGCTGCTCTCCCTGACGCCCGGACAGCAGGATGCCGTCCTGGAGTTCTTTGTGAGAGAGTTGTCGTCGAAGCCTGCGAAGTACAGGTAGGTACCCGTACGCCTCACTCCCTTTAGTGGGCCTTTTAACAAAAGAAGCCGGAGTCTCAGACTCCGGCTTCTTTTGTGTTCGGGGCTCGGGGTCCCCGTATGCGGTCCGCCGCCCTACCTCACCCGCAGCGAGCGGCCGATGCGCAGTACCGTGGTCGATTTGATGTTGTTCATGCGGCAGATGTTGTTCACCGTCGTGCCGTATCTGCGGGCTATTGCGCCCAGCGTGTCGCCCGATTTGATGCGGTGATACTGCATGGCGGCCTTTTCGGCGGCCTCCTTCTTGTCCTGCTCCTCGTTGGCGATTTCGTCGTCGAAATCCTGCCCGGCGTTCGAATAGATGCTGAAGAACGACTTTTTCAGCAGGAACGTTTCGCGGCTCAGTATGCCGTTCTTGAAGTCGATCAACCGCTCGGGGTCGAACGACTGGCCGTAATAGCGCGTCTCGAAATGCAGGTGCGGCCCCGTCGAGCGTCCCGTCGAACCGCCCAGGCCGATGATCTGTCCGGCTTCGACCCATTGGTTCGGCTCTACCATGCGTTCCGAAAGATGGCCGTAATAGGTCTCCAGTCCGTTGTCGTGGCGGATGATGACCAGATTGCCGTATCCGCCTTTGTTATACTCCGAAATCCGCACCCGGCCGCAGAACGTGGCGTAAACCGGATCGCCCATCTTGAGCGGCAGATCGACGCCCTGATGCTGGCGGCGACGGCGCGGACCGTACTTGCCGCGCGGATGCACCGAACCCTGATACGGGCAGTGGTAGCTCGTCAGCGAGTCGATCAGGTCGATGACCACCGATTTGGGCATCGACGACATATCCGCGTCCTTGTAGGGGAAGAGCGTCTTCGTGTCCCAGTATTTCTCGAAAATAGTACTGTCCTTGGCTACCTCGCGGTTCCGGACATACTTCCAGGTGTTGTTGCTGTAAAGTACCACCTGTACTGCGTCGTTGCCCGAATCGAGCGTATCGAGGGCTACGACGTCGTTGGTGTCGAAAATCGACTCGATGTGCTTGGGGGCCAGGCGCAGGCGCAGCGCGGCGATGGAATCCACCGCTGCGGCCTCTTCGGGCGACAGGGCCGCGATATGCAGCGAATCGGTTTGGGTCTCGGCCTGGGGTTCGGCGGCCGTGGCCGTGAGCGCCGCAACGGCGGCCATGCATGTAAGGCAGTATTTTTTCATACGAAGTCTATTGTTGTCTGATAAATTCTTCGGCGGCTTCCAGCGCCTTGTAAAATTCTTCGCCGAACCGTCGCACTATCGGCTCCCTGAGCGCTTTGTAGACCGGGATTCCCAGCTTTCGCCCGCACTCGCGCGCCGGGGCGCAGACCGCCCAGCGGTGATAGTTCAACCCTACCGTGCCGTTCGAAAACTGCACGACCCGGATCGGATAGAGGTGGCACGAAATCGGCTTGCGGAATGGCGTTTTGCCCTCCATCCACGCCTTCTCGACCGCGCAGAGCGTAATGCCGTTTTCCTGGTAGGTATAGGCGCACTCCGCGTCATTGACCAGCGGCGTTGTCAGGTCCCCGTCTTCGTCCACGACCATAAAGCCCTGCCGCTCCACTGCTTCGATGCCTTCGGGCGTCATGTAGGGCTTGTAGGCCTCGTATTCGCGTTCGAGAATATCGACCTCCTCCGCTTCGAGCGGCGCTCCGGCGTTGCCCTCGACACAGCAGATGCCCTTGCAGGCCGCGATGTCGCAGGCGAAGCATTCGCGCAGCAGGTCGGCGCTTACGATTTTGTCGTCTATCTCGATCATTTGCGGCAGGTGTCGGCGATAACGAGGTCGAACATCTCCCCCAGCGTCATGCCCATGGCCTTCGCCTGCTTGGGCACGATGCTTCCCGCACTCATGCCGGGAATGGAGTTGATCTCTATCATATAGGGTTTGCCTTCGGGCGTGACGATGAAATCGACGCGCACTACGCCCGAACAACGGCACGCTTTATAGGCGATGCGTGTCATGCGGTGCAGTTCTTCGGCGATCTCGGGTGCGATCTGCGCCGGAGTTATTTCGTCCGAATACCCTTCGGTATATTTGGCCTGGTAGTCGAAAAAATCCTTTTTTGAGACGATTTCCGTGATCGGGAACAGATACTCCTTACCTCCCGCCACCATCATGCCGCAGCCCATTTCGCGGCCTTTGATACACTCTTCGATCAGCACTTCGTCGCTCTGGGCGAAGGCCGCTTCGACGGCGGGCAGTACCTCTTCGCGCGAGTGGACTTTCGTTACGCCGAACGAACTGCCGCTGGCGTTTGGCTTGATGAAAAGCGGAAGCCCGAATTCGGCGATTACTTTGTCCGGGTCTACGGTCTCGCCCTTGCAGAGGAAAATCTCGCGGGCGAGGTTGATGCCGCGGCCCGCCACGGTGCGCTTGGTCGTGATTTTGTCGAACGTAATGACCGACGAGGTCATCGAGCATGACGAATAGGGAACGCCCATCATATCCAGGTAACCCTGCAGCCTGCCGTCCTCGCCGGGCGTGCCGTGGATGATGATCAGCGCATAGTCGAAAACCTTGCGTTCGCCCTCCACCGTCAGCGAGAAGTCGTTTTTGTCCACCTGCCATTGGCGGCCGTCGGGGGCCGTGTAGTGCCAGTCGCGGTGGTGGAGGTCTATGACCGTAATGTCGTATTTTTCGTGGTCCAGCGCCGATTCGATCTGCGCGGCGCTCTGAAGCGCGATTTCCCGTTCGGGAGAATCGCCGCCCGCCATGAGGGCAATCTTCAAACGTGTCATTGTCAGGGGTTGTATATGTCTTTGTATCTGAATTCCAGTATTTCCTGTACCATGTGCGCATACTGCCGCGCTTCGGCGTGACTGTCGTCCAACTGCAGTACGCGGTTGAAATCGTTGAGCGCCGCGCCCCACTCGTTGAGCCGGTAATGAAGCTTGCCGCGCTCGGCGTACAGTTCCGTATTTTCCGGCTCTGCGGCGATCTGCGCCGTCAGCGCAGCCTTGCGCGCCGCCGGACTCCACAGCCCTTTGCGGCGGATGTAGTCCGCAACTCCCGCATCGAGCATCTGCGAGACGTCCTCGCCCCGCTCGATCCGTCCGCGCACGTCCGTCGAAGAGAAATCCTGCAGCGGAGCATCCTCCAGCACGGTGATGCGTTCGGCGAAACGCCCGACCTGCTCGCCGCGGCGGGGATAGACGTATATCGGGTATTCGAGTATTTTTTCGTACTCCTTCCAGCCGTCGAGCCGTTCGAGCTGGTCGGCGCCCATCAGGATCGAAAATTCCATCTCCGCGCCGTGGTTTTCAGCCAGATAGCGCAGCGTGTCGATCGTGTACGACGGTTTGGGCAGCAGGAACTCCACCACCGAAGGTTTGATTCGCTCCGGCTGGCGCGATGCGGCGCAGGCTTTTTCCGCCATTTCGAAGCGATCCATTTCGGGCGCCAGCTCCGCGGCCCGCTTGTAGGGGCTTTGGGGTGAAACGACAAGTACCGCCTCGTCGCACAACCCCTGCTCCACGACGTATTCGGCCAGGGCGATATGTCCTTTGTGTATGGGATTGAACGACCCGAAATAGAGCATTACACGCTTCATGGCTAACCGGCTATGAATTCGTTGATGATGCGGGTGGTCTCGGCGATGGCTTCGTCGAGCGAGTCGTTTACGACGATGTGGTCGAATTCGGGGGCTTTCGTCAGTTCGAATTCGGCCTTTGCCACACGGCGGTCGATCACCTCGGGAGCGTCCGTGCCGCGGCCTTCGAGCCTGCGGCGCAGCTCTTCGATCGAAGGCGGCATGACGAATATCGAACAGGCGTCGCCGCCGAAGATACGCTTGAGGTTGATGCCGCCGATCACGTCCACGTCGAAGACGATGATGTTGCCTTTGGCCCATATGCGCTCCACTTCCGAGCGCAGCGTGCCGTAGCAGGTGCCCTTGTAAACCTCTTCCCACTCCACGAACCGGTTTGCGGCCACGGCCTGCATAAACTCTTCGTGCGTCATGAAATGGTAGTCGCAGCCATGCTGTTCGCATCCGCGCGGCGCACGGCTGGTCGCCGAAACCGAAAATTCGAACTGCGGGAAGCATTTCAGCAATTCGCGTACGATGGTGGTTTTACCCGAACCGCTCGGAGCGGAGAATATTACGACTTTTCCCATTATAATATGTTCAGTACCTGTTCTTTGATCTTTTCCAGTTCATCCTTCATTTTAACTACCAGGATCTGGATGTTCGATTCGTTGGCCTTCGATCCCATGGTGTTGATCTCGCGGCCCATTTCCTGTGCGATGAAGCCCAGTTTGCGGCCTGCGCCCTCTTCGCCCGCGGCTACTTCGCGGAAGTATTTGCAGTGGTTCGTAAGGCGAACCTTCTCTTCGGTGATGTCGAGTTTTTCAAGATAGAAAATCATCTCCTGTTCCAGCCGGTTGCGGTCCACATCGACCTGCAGTTTTTCGAGGTTGTCCAGAATCCGGGCCTTGATCGTCTCCGTGCGGGCCTTTTCGAAAGGCACGACCTCCTCCTTGTAAGCCTCGATCCTGTCCACGCGGCCGAGCAGGTCGGCGATCAGGATGGCGCCTTCCTGCAGGCGGAATGCGTCGAGCTGGGCGGCGGCGGCTTCCGTCGCAGCGATCAGCGCCGCATGCTCCTCGTCGGAAATGCTCTCCGTTTCGGTCGATACCACGTCGGGCAGACGCATGATGACGGGCATGATGGCGTCGTAGTCGGCGTCGATGCCTGCGAACGCCAGCGTGTCGGTCATCTGGCGCAGGTATTCGCGGAACACCTCTTTATTAATACGCGCCGGCGTCTCCACGGCCTGCGACTCGACGGTCACGAAGACATCGACCTTGCCGCGCTGGATCGCACGGGCGATGATATTGCGGATTTCGTATTCCGACTGGCGGTATACGGCCGGCAGGCGCAGTCCTAGGTCGAGTTGTTTGGAGTTGAGCGAGCGGATTTCTACCGTGATCTTTTTATTTTGCAGAGCGGCTTCGCCTTTGCCGAAGCCCGTCATCGATTTTACCATTGCGGCGGATGTTAAGTTTCGGCAAAAGTAATAAAAACAATTCAAAAATGCCGGGTGTTCGGGGCGCCGGGTGAAATTTCTTTGAACAAGTTTTGCACAAGTGTTGTATTCTCAAGAATATTTTATCTATATTTGTGTTAGTAAACTAACAGGTTAGAGTTTCGAAACCTTAAATTCACATCAGAATACTATGAAAAAGCACAATTTCAACGCGGGACCGTCGATCCTGGCAGACGAAGTACTCGAAAATGCGGCCAAAGCGATTATCGATTTCAACGGATCGGGCCTTTCGCTGCTTTCGATCTCGCACCGCACCAAGGATTTCGACGACGTGATGGCCGAGGCCGACGCGCTTTTCCGCGAGATGCTCAACATTCCTG
>CAKVKI010000093.1 GCA_934754975.1 uncultured Alistipes sp.
GGTCAGAAAACCGAGATAAGCGTCGCGCTGACTGCCACCGACGCCCGCCTCGACGAAGTCGTGGTCGTCGGCTACAGCGAAGTGAAATACAAGGACCTGACGGGCAGCGTGGGACGCGCCAACGTCGGCGACATGCTCAAAACCGACGCCGGCAACATCGGCGAAGCTTTCGCGGGCCGCGTAGCCGGCGTGCAAGTAACTTCGAACGAAGGCATGCCCGGCGAGGAGATGAACATCGTCATCCGCGGCAGCAACTCCGTCACGCAGTCCAACTCACCGCTCTACGTCATCGACGGTTTCCCGCTGGAGGATACCTCGATGGGCGCCCTCAACCCGTCGGACATCGCTTCGATCAGCATTCTCAAAGACGCTTCGGCGACCGCGATATACGGCGCCCGCGCCGCCAACGGCGTAGTGATCATCACCACCAAGCTCGGCACTCCCGGAACGACGAAGGTGACTTTCGACGCAAGCTGGGGATTCGCTCAGATATCCAAGAAAATCGACCTGATGAACGCCTATGAGTTCGTTACGCTCCAGCAGGAGATCATGACCGAAGCCGACTTCAACAAAACCTATCTGGGCGAAGGGGGCACGATCGAAGATTACCGCAGCGTAAAGAGCATCGACTGGCAGGATCAAATCTTCCGGACGGCTCCCGTACAGAAGTACTCGGTCAATCTGTCGGGCGGCAACCGCTCCACGCGGTTCAGCACGACGCTTTCCATGCTCGATCAGGACGGCATCATCAAAAATTCGAATTACAGCCGCTATCAGGGCCGCGCCACGATCGACCACCGCTTCGCCAAGAAATGGCACGTGCAGGCGACGGCGAACTACTCGCGCATCCTGCAGACCGGCGACTCTCCGTCGCAGACCAACTACACGGGCAGCGCCAACCTGCTGCCCAACGTATGGAGCTACCGTCCGTTCGTATCGGTCGGCGACGACGACCTGATCAACGAGTGGGTCGATCCCTCGATCAATCCGTCGCAGGACTTCCGGGTAAATCCGATCTACATCGTTTCGGACGAATACCGCAAACGTATCAACAACTATTTCAGGGCCAACGCCTATGTCGAATACGAAATCATCAAAGACCTGAAAGTAAAGGTTATGGGCGGATTCCTGACGGACGATTATTCGAACGAGCAATTCAACGGTTCGCGTTCGCGCACGGGTAACAAATACCGTTCGGACGGAGTCAACGCATCGGTGCAGAACAAATCGACCCAACAGTGGGTCAACGAGAACACCCTGACCTACAAAACCGCCTTCGACAAGGACGAAAAGCACAAATTCGACATTCTCCTGGGACAGACCATGCAGGGCAGCCGCTACAGGAACACCTACATGAAGGCCACGCATATTCCCAACGAGCATCTGGGCATCAACGGATTCGGCGAAGGCTCCCCGGTGGTTTCGACCTACAATTCGGCGGAATGGACGCTGATGTCGTTTCTGTCGCGCATCAACTACAACTACGACAACCGGTACTACTTCACGGCGACGTTCCGCGCCGACGGCTCTTCGAAATTCGCCAAGAACAACCGCTGGGGTTACTTCCCGTCGGCCTCCGCCGCATGGAACATCTCCAACGAAAAGTTCCTCAGCCAAAATAAGGTCGTCTCCAACCTGAAACTCAGGGCCAGCTGGGGACAGACGGGCAACAACCGCGTTTCGGAATACGCATACCGGACGCAGATGTACGCCACGGAGGGATCGGAGTACCCGTTCGACAACAGCAACACCACGGGCAACATCATTGTCAGCCTGGGCAACCGGAACCTCAAATGGGAAACCACCACGCAGTGGGATGCGGGAGTCGACCTGGGCCTGTTCCGCAACCGGGTTACGATCGCCGTGGACTGGTACCGCAAGATTACCTCTGACCTGCTGCTGTCCGCCGACATTCCGCCTTCGTCGGGTTTCTCCACCAACACCATGAATATCGGAAAAGTCCGGAATCAGGGCTGGGAATTCACGCTCCAGACCGAGAATTTCAACACGAAAAACTTCCGCTGGACGACCGATTTCAACATCGCTTTCAACCGCAACAAGGTGCTGGCGCTGTCGCACAACCAGGAGAGCATCGTCAATGTCATCTCCTACAACAACGCCTATATCACCAAAATCGGCAAGCCGATGGGCATGCTTTACGGCTATATCTACGAAGGAACTTACAAATACGACGACTTCGACAACGTCGACGGCAAATGGGTCCTCAAAGCCGACATTCCCGACAACGGCACCGGCCGTTCGGGCGTACAGCCGGGCGACGCGCGCTTCCGCGACATCAACGGCGACGGCACGGTCAATGCCGACGACTGTACGATCATCGGACGCGGCCAGCCGCTGCATACGGGAGGTTTCAACAACACCTTCGAATTCTTCGGCTTCGACCTGAACGTCTTTTTCCAGTGGAATTACGGCAACGACATCCTCAACGCCGCGCGCACGCAGTTCGTACGCGGCAAATCGGAGGTTGGCTACAACCGCTGGAAGGAGTACTGCGGACGCTGGACGCCCGAAAATCCGATGAGCGACATTCCGCGCGTGGGCGGCTGGGGCTCCTCCCAGTATTCGACCTTCGAGGTGGAGGACGGTTCGTTCCTGCGCCTGAAAAACCTCTCGTTAGGTTATACCCTGCCCTCCAGGATCACCAAGAAATTCTTCGTCCAAAAGCTGCGTGTCTACTTCTCGGCGCAGAACCTGGTGACATGGAGCGACTATTCGGGTTACGACCCCGAAGTTTCGACCAAGAATACGGCACTCACTCCCGGATACGACTGGTCGGCCTACCCGCGCTCACGCGTCTACAACTTCGGAATCAACGTCGTATTCTAAAAACAACGATCATGAAAAAACTACTTTTTATATTCATCGCAGGCATAACGCTGGGTTCCTGCAATTTCTTCGACGTCGAAACCGCGGGTTTCGTGTCGCCGGAAACCTCCTACAAGGACGAGGAGAGCGTTCAGAAAGCACTGGTCGGCGTTTACGCGCCGCTGTCCGACCTGTCGTTCTACGGCCGGGACTGGTTCTACGCCTTCAACCTGCAGGACGACCTGAGCTACTACGACCGCAACTACACCAAACAGGAACTGTTCCTGAACAACTACACCTATACGAACGCGACGCTGAACAACCTCTGGGCGAATCTCTACACGGGTATCGACCGCGCCAATTCGTTCCTCGAATACATACAGGGTTCGCCGATCGACGAAACACTCATCGCCCAGTACATGGGTGAAGCGCGATTCCTGCGCGCCTACTATTTCTTCACGCTTTCGAGCCTCTGGGGCGACGTGCCCCTGCGCCTCAAATCGACCCGCGACACCGACATGGAGGCGCTTCAGATGCCCTCGACCCCGGCCGCGGAGGTTTTCGACTTCATCGTAACCGAAATGGAGGACGTCGTAGGACAGGTCAGGGCGGCCGACCAGCTCAACGGTCCGGGCCGCATCTCGAAATCGACCGTCGAAGGCATCCTCGCCCGCGTCTATCTGAAAATGGGCGGCTTCCCCCTCTACAAAGGCAAGGAGGCTTTCGAAAAGGCCGCATACTGGGCGCGCAAAGTCCGCAACAGCCGGCTTCACACGCTGAATCCCGACTACAAAGAGGTGTTCACCAACCTCAGCAAGGATATCTACGACCTCACCTACCGCGAAAGCATCTGGGAAATCGAATTCAAGGGCAACAACCAGGACGGCCACACCACGGGCGGCTGCGTCGGGAGCTACAACGGCGTTTACAACAACCAGAACGACGCCTACGGATTCGGTTACGGATACGTATCGGTGACGCTCAAACTGTTCGACCTGTTCGACGATCCGAACGACGTGCGCCGGGACTGGAATATCTGCGAGTACTACTACCGCAACGGGGAGAAACTGTGGCGCAACCTCAACAACAAACAGTACGTTTACTGCAACGCAGGCAAATTCCGCCGCGAGTACGAACTTTCCGACACGAAGGACAAGGACTACACGCCGATCAATTTCCCCGTGCTGCGCTATTCGGACGTACTGCTGATGCTGGCGGAAGCCGAAAACGAAGCCCACGGCGGTCCGACGGCTCTGGCGTACGAATGTATCAACGAGGTGCGCCAGCGGGCCAATTCCGCCTATCCGGCCGTCGCAGGTCTCGGTCAGGAGGATTTCCGCCGGCTCATCATCGACGAGCGGGGCCGCGAACTCTGCTTCGAAGGGCTGCGCCGCCTGGACCTGATCCGCTGGGGACTCTACGTCGAAGCCATGACCACGGAACGCCGGGCGCAGGTGGCCGATCCCCGCTGGCACGCGAACAAAAGCTATGCGGACGGAATCGCCGACTACACCGAGTACCGCCACAACTGGTATCCGATCCCTAGCAAAGAGCTGGCGACCAACTTCTCGATCAAACAAAATCCCTTATGGTAAAGGACTTAATCACCGATACGATGAAAAAGAATCTGATTATCACGTTTATTACGGCCCTCCTGTTATGCCTGATCTCCTGCGGGGAGGTGCTGGAAGACGTTTCGTTCGGGGTGACTCCCGACAGCGGCAATGTCTATGAAGCCGGCAAAGAGGTGTACTTCAACTTCAGCGGCAACCCCGACTACATCACCTTCTATTCGGGCGAAGCAGGACATAAATACGAATACGCAGGGAAAATCGACGACGAGGGAACCGCCAATTACGGCATTCCGGTCAAAGCCATGAATGCCCGGGCCGACAGTTATTCGTATATTTACGAAACCGCAGGGGAATACGACGCCGTATTCGTCGCCCGGAACGCTACGTTCGAAGGCGAAAACAAAGTCGTCGCACGATTGAAAATAACGATCGCCGAACCTGCGGACAACGAATAAAACACTTCTGCGATGAACAGAAAAACACTTTTTACCGCCCTGCTGCTGCTGCTCCTCGGCCGAAACGTTTGTTCGGCCGGGGAGTCCGGCCCGGCGATCCGGTTCGCGGATATCCCGGCCGGCTGGTTCTACATGGGTTCCGGCGGCCCGGGGGCAGACTACGACGAGGCGCCGCTCCACAAAGTGGTCATCTCCCGACCGTTCCGGATGTCCGTCACCGAGATCACCAATGCCCAGTACGAAGCGTTCGATCCCTCGCACCGCGCCCTGCGCGGCAAACAGGGGTTTTCGAGCGGGGACGACGAAGCCGTGATCTTCGTGGACTGGCATCAGGCCGATGCGTTCTGCCGCTGGCTCTCCGAAAAGGAAGGCCGCACCTACAGGCTTCCGACCGAAGCCGAATGGGAATACGCGTGCCGGGCAGGCTCCTGCATGCACTACTCCTTCGGCGACCGGCTTCCCAAAGCGGCGCTGAAGAATCAGGAAGAGCATCACTCGTTCATCCCCGTCGATCTGACCGTGGCGCAGAGCGCGCCCAATGCCTTCGGACTGTACGACATGCACGGCAACGTGGAAGAGTGGTGTTACGACTGGTACGGCCCCTATTTCAGGGGTGAACAGACCGATCCGGTGGGATATGCCGATGGCTTTTACAAGGTGACGCGCGGCGGCAGCCATTCGACTCCCGTCGAATACCTCCGCTCGGCCAACCGCATGGCCATGATCCCGGAAGACAAGCATTTCCTGACCGGATTCCGCATTGTCGAAGCGCCCTGTCCGGCCACGAAGCCGGTTCCCGTTCCCACCGCCGCCGAACCCGTAGCGCAGCACGTCGCACACTGGACCGACCTGAACGACCGACCGCGTTATTACGCCCCCATCGAATACGTCATACCGCCGCAGATCTCCGCAACGCCGATGTATCCCCACAACCACTGTCCGGCAGTCACGTGGTGCCGTAACGGAGACCTGCTCGCCGTCTGGTTCTCGACGATCAGCGAATTCGGCCGGGAAATGGCCGTCTGGCACAGCCGCCTGCGCTGCGGAGCCGACTCGTGGGACGAAGCGAGCCTGCTGTGCAAGGTTCCCGACCGCAACATGACCGGCTCGTCGCTCCGGTGCGATCCCGGCAGCGGCCGCATCTATCTGCTCAACGGCGTCGAAGCCGGCGGCTGGTGGCGCAACATGGCGCTCATGGCGCAAACCTCGGACGACAACGGCGCGACATGGAGCCGCCCGCAGATCGTCTCCCCGGAACATGCTCCGGGACATCAGGTCATAGCCGGCATGATCCGCAGCAGCGAAGGCTGGCTCATCAACGCCTGCGACGGAGGCCCGGACAACAACGAAGGTTCGGTGATTCAGATCAGCCGCGACGACGGCCGGAGCTGGACATCTCCCTGCGGGGAAAAACCAGAGGAGTTCAAAGCGGGACAGACCGGCGGCATGATCGCGGGCATCCATGCCTGCATCGTCCAGCTCGGGGACGGCTCGCTGATGGCGTTCGGCCGCGGCAACGACGTCGCCGATGCGAAGGGACGCCGCCGCATGACCCGGAGCGTCTCCGGCGACATGGGCAAAACATGGCGTTACGAAGCCTCTCCGTTCCCGCCGATTTCGGGCGGCCAGCGCTGCACGATGATCCGGCTGAAGGAGGGTCCGATCGTATTGGTATCCTTCACCCACCACCCCCTGCGTCCGCCCAAGGACGAAGACCGGATGCGTTTCGGCGGGAAGTTCAAAAGCGGCATGTTCGCCGCCGTGTCCTATGACGAAGGCAGGACATGGCCCGTCCGCAAACTCATCACCGACGGACAATACCGGTTTATGGACGGCGGGGCGTGGACCGGCTTTTTCGAAACGGACGCCGACCGGGCCGAGCCGCGGGGATACCTGACGATGACGCAGTCGCCCGACGGAATAATCCACCTGCTGAGCAGTAAAAACCACTACCGTTTCAACCTCAAATGGCTGGAACAAAACGATTAAAAAACCTGCACGATGAATAAGACGATCCGATCCGGCCTGCTGCTGACGGCCGTGACGCTGAGCTGCACGGCGGGGTTCGGCCAGCAGCCCACGTTATTCACCAACAATTACGACCCGAAGGCCGAAATCCCGAAGCTGGATGCGGAGAAGAGCGTAATCTACGACCCGGTCCGGACATGGACCTACTCGCACCACCCCTCCGTCGCCTTCTTCAAAGGAAACTTTTACGCCGTCTTCTCGAACGGTCCCGAAGGCGAGGACGAGTGCGGCCAGCGGATTATGCTCGCCACCTCGGAAGACTTCACCGACTGGAGCGAACCACAGGTCATACTCTCTCCGGGAGAGGGCGAGTTCGGACGAACCAAGATACTCACGCCGGGAGGCATCACCGTAATCGGCGGCAAACTGACGCTCTACTACACGGAAAACGACAACGACGGCGTTTCGAACAAACGGATAAAGGCCACGCTGTTCGCCGTCACGAGCGAAGACGGCCGGACGTGGTCCGAGCCGGTCAATCTCTCGATCCGCGTATTCCCGTGCCACCGGCCGCTGACGCTTTCCAACGGCCGGATCATCCTCACGGGCAACACGCTGGTCTATCACACCGACGATCCCTCCGGCACCGGCAAATGGAACCGCTGCCGCATGGAGGTTCCCAAATACCAGGACGGGGCCGTGACCTTCGGACAGGTGCATCCTTCGCTCTGCGAAGGCGCACTGTTCGAACACAACGACGGCAAGGTTTTCTGCCTGCTCCGCAGCACAGGCAAAACCTATGACGGCTACCTGTGGCAGATGCAGAGTACCGACGGAGGAATTTCGTGGACGTCGCCCGTAAAAAGCCGCTTTACGGATAACAACACCAAATCGTTTTTCGGCAACCTGCCCGACGGACGCTATTTCTACGTCGGAACCCCGGACACCTCGCGTCCGGGAGAACGTTACCCGCTGGTGCTGGCCCTCTCCGAAGACGGCTACAATTTCGACAAGACTTTCATCCTCTCCGACGACAAATACACCCAGCAGTATAAAGGCCGCTGGAAAGGCGGCGATTACGGCTATCCGTACGCCATGGTTCACGACGGCTATATCTACGTCATCGTCTCGCGCCGCAAGGAACGCATCGAAATAATCCGTATCGAAACCGACGCCCTGCAATGAAAAACGCCGTTATCGCCATAGCCGGACTATTCGGCCTGCTTCTGCCCTCCTGCGGCGGGGACGGGAACGAAAACCCGCCGTCGCCCGCGCCGGGACGCGAACCGGAGGGAACAGACCGCATTTCCATTTTCAGGAATGCATACGATCCCGCCGCGGACCTGACGCGCATCGAACCGGAACACGCCGTAATTTACATGCCGTCCGGCGACTGGAGCTATTCCCACCACCCCTCGGTCGCCTATTTTCAAGGCGCCTTTTATGCCGTCTATTCGAACGGCATGCAGGGCGAAGACGAACCGGGGCAGCGGGTGATGATCGCCTCCAGCCGGGACTTCGTCCGCTGGAGCGCGCCGCAGCTCCTCGCGGAACCGTCCGACGGCGATTACGGCACCAGGAAAATCCTCACTCCGGGCGGCATCCGGGTCTGCGAGGGCAGGCTGACGGTCTATTACACGGAAAACGACAACGACGGCGCGAGCAACGCCCGGCTGAATCCGCAGCTCTACGCCGTGACATCGCCCGACGGCAGGACATGGACGCAGCCCATATCGCTCGGGCTGGCCATATTCCCCAGCCACGCCCCGCTGCGGCTCTCGACCGGGCGGCTGGCGATGACCTGCAACCGGGCGTTCTATTACTCCGACGATCCGGCGGGACTGCGCGGCTGGCATAAATGCGGCACGGCGGCGCAGGAGCAGACCGGGCAGGTCACCTTCGAACAGGTCCGGCCCTCATTGTGCGAAGGCGAGCTGTTCGAGCATGCCGACGGCACGCTGTACTGCCTTTTCCGAAATTCGTCCACGCCCTACGACGGCTATCTATGGCAGGCGCAAAGTTACGACGGCGGGCGCAACTGGACCATGCCCGTACGCAGTGATTTTTCGGACAACAACACCAAGTCGTTTTTCTGCACCCTTCCCGACGGACGCTATCTCTACATCGGCACGCCCGACAACACCCGCCAGGGAACCCGCCATCCGCTGGTGCTGGCACTCTCCGAAGACGGGTTCAATTACGACAAATGCTACATCCTCTCCGACGACCGCTATACCCGGCAATACGAAGGACGCTGGAAAAGCGGCGATTACGGCTATCCGTTCGCCTACATCCGCGAAGGCTGGATTTACGTCATAGTTTCCCGCCAGAAAGAGCGGATGGACGCCCTGAAATGTAAAATCTCCGACCTAAGATGAAAACCAAATACTTATTAGCGCTACTGCTGCTTGCCCTCCTCCCGCTTCCGCTGACGGCCGGAATCCGGCTGCCGGCCGTTATCGGGGACAACATGGTAC
>CAKVKI010000094.1 GCA_934754975.1 uncultured Alistipes sp.
GAACAACGCCACATGGCCGGGGGTGTGGCCGGGGGTGTGGATCACGCGCAGGACGGTCTGCCCGAAGCGGATTTCGGGCGTCGTGTCGAGGTCGATGTCCGCCGGGGGCATCTCGCCGACCGGGACGCCGAAGATGCTGCCGCTGGTCGAGGCGTTGTCCAGCAGGAACTGGTCCTTGGACGAGAGCGCGAAGGGGATGCCGTAGCGTTTCTTGAGGTGCGCCACGCCCAGCGTATGGTCGAAATGGCCGTGGGTATTGACCGCCAGGACGGGTTTGAGTCCGTGCTGGGCGATGAAGTTGTCGAGTGCGGCGTCTTCGCGCGGATTGCTGTTGCCGGCGTCGATGACGACGGCTTCGGAGGTGTCGTCCCAGACGACGTAGGTGTTTTCCTGTATCGGGTTGAATTGCAGGCAGGCTATTTTCATAATTCGGTCGTTTTTCGGAATCGTAATGTGTTTATGCAAAGACTGTGCAGGCCGGGCGGTTTGGGACCGTGCCGGGACGCATCGTGTCCGGGCGGATGTTTATCATGGGCAAATATAGCGTTTTTTACCGGATTTTACCTATCTTTATGACCCGAATAAACTTCCTCGACATGAAACGACTCGTTGCTTTGATTTTCCTGCTGGCCGTGTGCGGCACGGGAGCCGCGGCCCGGCCGGGCGCTTACAGGACCGTAAAAAATATAGCCTACCGCGACGCCGGAGGCGACCGGAACATCGACACGATGTGCCGGCTGGACGTCTATTATCCGGCGGATAAGGAGGGCTTCTCGACCGTCGTGTGGTATCACGGCGGCGGCCTGACGGGCGGGCGGCGCGATATCCCCGAAGCGTTGAAGGACAAAGGCTTCGCCGTGGTGGGCGTGGAATACCGGCTCTCGCCGCATGTGAAGGTGGCCGACTGCGTGGACGATGCGGCCGCGGCGGCGGCATGGGTGGTGAAGCATATCGCCGAGTACGGCGGCGATCCGCAGCGGATCTTCGTGGCGGGCCACTCGGCGGGCGGTTACCTGACTTCGATGATCGGGCTGGACAAGCGCTGGCTGGAACCCTACGGCATCGACCCCGACACGACGTTCGCGGCGCTGATTCCCTACAGCGGGCAGGTGGTGACGCACTTCGCGCGCCGCCGCGAAATGGGGATTCCCGACACGCAGGTGGTGGTGGACGACATGGCGCCGCTGAACTACGTGCGGCCCGACTGCCGCCCGATCCTGATCCTTTCGGGCGACAGGGAGCTGGAGATGCTGGGACGCTACGAGGAGAACGCCTACTTCTGGCGCATGATGCGCGTGGCGGGGCATCCCGACGTGCGGATTTACGAGTTCGACGGCTTCAACCACGGCAATATGCCGCAGGCCGGGCATTTCGCGGCGGTGCGCTATATCCGGGAGATGGAGAAGAGAATGGAGCGGTAATTGTGTAAAGTCGATCCTATGAAAATAAACGGATATACCCTTTTGTCGGCTGCGGCCGCCCTGTTCGCCGCATTCGCGCTGACGGGGTGTTCGCTGCTGAAGGTCGCCGTGGCCACGGGCGATCCCCTGTCCAAAGAGGAGATGAACGTGCGGACGATGACCCGCGGATTCTATTACGACATGGCCGCAGAGGTGTCGCGCACGGCCGATTCGATCGCCCAGGCGGCGCCGGATATGGCTACGCGGATCGCCGCCGTGCGGTGGAAGATACACGCCACGCGGGCGGGCGTCTCGGCCGCCATGCAGGGGATTCCCGATGTGGCGCTGGCCGACATGTGGATACTCTGCCGGCGGATGAACGAACGCTTTGCGGCGGCGCCCGATTCACTGCTGTTCGGGGCGCAGAGCGGCATGGCGCGCGATGCGGCGGCGCGGCTCGACCGCCGGGCGGCGCGGTTGGCGCGGCAGATGCTCCCGGAGGAGCGTTACGGGCTGATGGAGCGTTTTGTCGCGCAGTATGTGCGGGACAATCCCTCCGACGAGGGGATGGAGGCTTCGAATACGACCCTTGCGTGGATCGAGTTCCTGCGCGAAAACGGCATCGAGCATGCCTATGCGACGGGTTCGATCGCCGAAGTGCTGGCCGATGTGAACGACCGTGTGAGCAGCCAGACGCAGCAGCTGGCCAACAGCGTGGGCTGGTCGAAGGACATTTTCGAAATGCAGCTGCAGCAGGACAGCCTGCGCATGGAGGTCGGGGCGCGCCTCGACTCGCTCGAACGCAGTTTTACGCGCATCGTCATCGTGGCAGAACACCTGCCCGAAATTTCGGACAAGGTGCTGGAAGAGCTGAACAAACAGGTGACGCAGCTGATATATACGATGAATTACAGCGTCGATAACGCATTCGCCGATTTCGACCGCCAGCGCGACGAGCTGCAGCGGTATGTGACCGGAGAGAGGCAGGCGTTGGTCGAGCAGCTGCGGCAGACGGCCGGCGAGGTGGTGCAGACGACGCTCGACGCGGTGCCGGGACTGGTGGGCAAAGTGCTGCTGTACGTGGTATTGGCGCTCGCGGCGCTGATCGGCGGACCCTTTGCGCTGGGGTTCTGGCTGGGCGGCGTGAGGGCGAGGGCCGGAGCGAAGAGAAAGGAGTAAGGGCGGTTCGGACCGGGCTGCGGGTGTCTGGCACGGAGCGGGTGCGGCGGCTAGATCGTCGTGCCGGCGGAGGTGAGGGGCGAGGTCGGCGGATTCGGGCGGGCGGCGGCCCGGCAATGTCCAAATAAATTTGGCATTGCTCCCGCCTTGCACTATCTTTGACCTTGTCTTAGACAGGCGGCGCTTCGGCAAAATGCAAGTGAACTTGCTTTTGCCCTCAGCTTGCACTATCTTTACAGAACATAGGCGGCGGCTCGGCAATGTCCAAATAAATTTGGCATTGCTCCCGCCTTGCACTATCTTTGCCGCAAATTGGAAGACGATGGCTCGCAAAAAGGCAAATTATCCCCTCATCGAGGGGCTTGAAATAACGACGCTCGCCGCCGAAGGCAAGGCGATGGGACGCTGGAACGACGTGGTGGTGTTCGTGCCGCTGACCGTTCCGGGCGACGTGGTGGATGTGCAGATACGCTCCAAGCGGCGCAGGTTCATGGAGGGATTCGTGGTCCGCTACGTCAAAAAATCGCCGCTGCGCGCGGAGGCTTTCTGCGCCCATTTCGGGGTTTGCGGAGGCTGCAAGTGGCAGAACCTGCCCTATGACGAGCAGCTGCGCTTCAAGACCGAGCAGGTGCGCGACCAGCTGACGCGCATCGGCAAGATCGCACTGCCGCAGATCGCGCCCTGCCTGGGGTCGGAGCAGACCCGGTTTTACCGCAACAAACTCGAATTCACCTTCGCCGACCGCCGCTGGCTGACGCGCGAAGAGGTGGAGAGCGGGACGGACTTCGATGCCGCGCCCGCGCTCGGATTCCATATTCCCAACATGTTCGACAAGGTGCTGGACATCGACAAGTGCTGGCTCCAGCCCGATCCGTCGAACGACATCCGCACCGAGACCAGACGTTTCTGCGTCGAAAACGGCTACACGTTCCACAACGCCCGCGAACACCGGGGGCTGATGCGCAACATGATCGTCCGCACGGCTTCGACGGGCGAGGTGATGGTGATCGTGGTGTTCGGCGAGGACGACCGGGAGCGGATCGCCGCGCTGCTGGACCATCTGGCGGCGAATTTCCCGCAGATCACGTCGCTGTTCTATATCGTCAACACCAAATTCAACGATTCGGTCGGGGACCTCGATCCGGTTTGCTACAAAGGGAAGGACCATATCGTCGAAGAGATGGAGGGACTGCGGTTCAAGGTGGGGCCGAAATCGTTCTACCAGACCAATTCGGCGCAGGCCTACGAACTCTACAAGGTGGCGCGGGAGTTTGCGGACCTCAAACCGGAGGACGTGCTTTACGACCTTTATACCGGGACGGGGACCATCGCCAACTTCTGTGCCGCGCGGTGCCGCCGGGTGGTGGGCGTGGAGTATGTGCCCGAAGCGATCGCCGATGCGAAGGTCAATTCGCAGATCAACGGCATCGAAAATACGGTTTTCCATGCGGGCGACATGAAGCAGGTGCTGAGCGACGGGTTCGTCGCCGCCAACGGCCGCCCCGACGTGATTATCCTCGATCCGCCGCGTGCGGGCGTGGACGAGCCGGTGATCGGGGTGATCCTGCGCGCCGCTCCCGAGCGGATCGTCTACGTGAGCTGCAATCCCGCCACGCAGGCCCGCGACCTGGCGCTGCTCGACGCCGAATACCGCGTCGAAGCCGTACAGCCCGTGGATATGTTCCCCCACACGCACCATGTGGAAAATGTCGTGAAACTCGTACGGCGATGAGACTGGACGGTTTCGGAATATTCGTCGAGCGGATGCCGACCATGGTCCGCTTCTACCGCGACGTGCTGGGATTTGAGATCCGCGAGGATGAAAACGCCTCGAACGTCTACCTGGAAAAGGACGGAACGCTGTTCCTGCTCTACCGCAGGGAGGATTTCGAGAAGATGACCGGCCGCAGGTTCGGTTATGCCGGTCCGGTGAACGGGCATTACGAGATCGCCCTGAGCGTCGAAAACTATGCGGCGGTCGATGCGGCCTTCCGCGAGGTCGTCGCCAAAGGCGCCCGGCCCGTCATGGAACCCACTACCGAACCGTGGGGCCAGCGCACCTGCTACGTGGCCGATCCCGAGGGCAACCTGATCGAAATAGGGTCGTTCAAGGCATGATTCCGGGGCGGGGATGCAGTATTTCGGATTTTTGGCGTTTTATTTGCAGGACAGTTACCTAAAAAAACGGAAAAAATATGAAAAAACTGATTTTAATGGCGGCGGTGGCGCTGATGGCGCTTCCCGCGGCGGCACAGATGCAGGAGGCTTTTCCCAGCTATATTCAGGTGAACGGACGCGCCGAGAAGGAGATCACGCCCGACGAGTTCTACCTCTCGATCATCATCAACGAGCGCGATTCGAAGGGCAAGATTTCGGTCGAGAGCCAGCAGCGCGACATGATCGCGGCCCTCAAGCGGCTGGGCGTGAATGTCGAGAAGCAGCTGAAAGTGGCCAACCTTTCGAGCGAGTTCTTCAAGAAGAATACCTCGGTGGCGACCGCCAAGTACCAGCTTCAGCTGGGATCGTCGGCCGAGGTGGCCAAGGTGTGGCAGGCGCTCGACGGACTCGGAATCTCGAACGTTTCGATCCTGAAGGTGTCGCACTCGAAAATCGAGGAGTATAAGGAGCAGGTGCGCGTCGAAGCGATGCAGAACGCCAAGCAGAGCGCACAGACGCTGGCCGAGGCGATCGGGCAGAGTGTCGGCAAGTGCTTCTATATTTACGATTCGAACAACAACGTGATGCCGGTGTTCTATGACAATATGGCCGTGATGCGCAGTGCGAAGGCGGGGTATGCCGAAGAGGCTGCTGCGGACGAGCCGCTCGACTTCAAGACCATCAAACTGCAGTACAACGTGCAGGCGAAATTCGTGCTGGAGTAGCTCTCCGGCAGTACAGGCGAAGAGGATGTCCCGCGAAGGGCCGTCCTCTTCGTCGTCTCCGGGGTGTAAAAAACGGCGCCGTGTGATATGGATTCCGAAAATTTATACTATCTTTGTTTACTTTGCCCCTTAAAAAAGGAGGAGTTATGGAAAAGCAGTTTTGTTTCAACTACGAGCATTATGCGGCCCTTGCCGAGCTGTCCGATGCAGACCGTGAGCTGGTTCGGGAGGCCGAACGGGCCACGGCGAACGCCAATGCGCCCTATTCGAAGTTCCGGGTGGGGGCGGCCGCGCGGCTGCGCAGCGGAAAAATCCTCTACGGAAGCAATTTCGAGAGCGAGGTCTATCCCGCGGGACTTTGCGCCGAGCGGACGCTGATGTTTTATGCGCAGGCCAATTATGCCGACGATCCGATCGAGACGCTGGCGATCGCTTCCGATCCTTCGGAGCGCGAATGTTATCCCTGCGGCCAGTGCCGTCAGGTGATGGTCGACGTCGAACGCCGCCAGGGTGCGCCCATGCGGGTCATCATGAGCGGCAGCGGCACGGCGACGGTCGTCGATTCGGCGGCGCGGCTGCTGCCCTTCACGTTCGTACTCTGACCCGCTGTCTGTTTTTTGAGATACCGACTTCGGCGGAGCGGCCGGCCGACGGCGGAGAAACGGTGCGTTGAAGTGCAGGCCGCTTTTAGAAATACCCGAAAAATGTTCACTCCCGAAGACATCCTCTACGAAGACAATCACCTGCTGATCGTCAATAAACGCTGCGGCGATCTGGTGCAGCCCGATCCGTCGGGCGAAAGTGCGCTCGAAGACCAGATAAAGGCCTTTGTCAAACGCCGCGACGCCAAGCCCGGCGACGTGTTCCTCGGCGTGGTACACCGCATCGACCGCCCGGTGAGCGGCGCGGTGCTGTTCGCCAAGACTTCGAAGGCCCTGACGCGGCTCAACGAAATGATCCGCGAGGGCCGCATCCGCAAGGTTTACTGGGCCTTGACCGAACAGACGCCCGACCCCGAAAGCGGCGAACTGCGCCACTACATCCTGCGCGACGCCCGTACGAACCGCTCGCGGGCCTGCGACGGGCCGAAGCCCGGAGCCAAGGAGGCGCGCCTGCGTTATGAGACGCTGGGGGCGGGGACCAATTATACGCTCGTCGAAGTGGAACTGCTGACGGGACGCCATCACCAGATCCGCGCCCAGCTCTCGAAGATCGGGTGTCCGATCCGCGGCGATTTGAAGTACGGCGCAAGGCGTTCGCTGCCCGGCGGCGGCATCTCGCTCCATTCGCGGCGGGTCGAGTTCGAACACCCCGTGCGCAGGGAACCCGTGAGCGTCACGGCTCCCGCGCCTGCGGACGACAACCTGTGGGCTTATTTCGAAACCCGTTAATTTTCCGAAAAAAATATGCGATTACTGATTCAGCGCGTGAAGAACGCTTCCGTCAGCGTCGGCGGCGACGAGCTGTCCCGGATCGGGCAGGGCCTGCTGGCGCTGGTCGGCGTGGGCGCGGACGACACGGAGGAAGATATGGAGTACCTGGCGGGCAAGCTGGTCCGTCTGCGGATTTTCGACGACGGGCAAGGGGTGATGAACCTCGACGTGCGGCAGGCCGGCGGCGAAGTGCTGGTGGTGAGCCAGTTCACGCTGCAGGCTTCGACCCGCAAGGGCAACCGCCCGTCGTACGTCAGGGCGGCTCCCGAAGCCGTTTCGCGTCCGATGTACGAGCGTTTCACGGCCCGCGTGGCCGAGCTGCTGGACCGGGAGGTGCCGACGGGGGAGTTCGGCGCCGACATGCAGGTGGCGCTGGTGAACGACGGTCCGGTGACCATCTGGATAGATTCCAAAATGAGGGATTGTTAACCGAAAAATATATGATGAAAAGATCTTTGATTATTTTGCTGGCCGGATTTTCCGCGGCTTTCGCCTCCTGCGGAAACGACGGCCCGGAGAAGGGGGACAACTGGTTCCTCCGGCCCGAAGCGGTGGTTTCGGGAACGACGGCGGAGGTCTCCTGCCGCACGAAATTCGCCGACGGCGTGCTGACCGAGAGCGGCGCGGGGTTCGTTTATACGCGGATCGGAGCTGCGGACGGCTATTTCGACGCCGAGCCGGTGGAGGTGAGCGGGAATGCGCTTTCGTGCCGCCTGAGCGACCTCGAACCCGAAACCGACTACCTTGTGTACGCTTATCTGGAGCTGGGCGGCGCAGGGCGCATGCAGAGCGAATCGGTCTCCTTCCGGACCGGAAAGGGAAGCGATCCGGGGAATGCGCCGGTATTCGGACAGCCCGCCTATTCGGAAGTGACCTCCTCTTCCGCGACGGTGAGCTGTACGTTCGCCTATCAGGGCGCGGAGCCTGTTTCCGAGGTCTATTTCCTCTACGGGACGGGCGGCGTCTCCAAACGCGAAGCCGTGGGGAAGGAGCCCGGCGCGAAGAGCGTGCGGCTTTCGGGGCTGGACGCTTCGACGGACTACACGTTCTGCCTGTGCGTCGCTGCGGGCGGAAAGACCTATAAAAGCGGAGAGGCGGCCTTTACGACCGATGCGGGCGACGGTCCCGGTCCCGGTCCGAATCCGGGGCTGACGAAGTTTTCGGGCTGGCCCGAACTGCCCGTCGAGGTGAAGAGCGGCGATTACCATTACGCCTACCATACGATCAGCGACTTCAAGGTCGGAAACTACAACGCCCGCAACTACACGGTATGCTACAGCGCCGAGAATCACGGTCCCGTATGGGTGGCCGCGCCGCTGCACAACTGTTATGTGACCACGAGCGGGAACCGAAGCTACAGCCAGGACCCGGATATCCCGTCGGGCATACAGCCGGCGTCGAAAACCATCGCCGGTTCCTACAACAAGGGCCATATGCTGGGCAACCGCGAACGTTCGAAAACGGCCGTCATGCGCAAGCAGGTTTGTTATTACACCAATATCGCGCCCCAGCACAGCGGGACGTTCAATACGGGCGGCGGCGCGTGGAACAACCTCGAAGACGTGATCGACAAGTATTGGGACGCGACCAAGAATTCCAGTGTCGGCGATACGCTTTATGTGGTCGTCGGGGCTTACTACAAGACGTGGACCGACTCGTACGGCAATACGGCTTCGCCCAAAAAGACCGCTTTCGGCGGTCAGCAGGCGGGCATTCCGACCATGTTCTACTACGCCATGCTGCGCACGAAGAACGCCAGGTCCGGCAAATCGGTGCTTCAGTGTTCGCGCGAGGAGCTGCAGTGCGCGGCCTTCGTGATGAGCCACGCCATGGAGAAGGGGCACAAACCTTCGCGCAGCGATATGCGCAGCGTTGCGGAGGTCGAGCGGCTGAGCGGGTTCCAGTTCTTTACCAACGTGCCCAATGCGCCCAAAGATACCTATAACCCTTCGGACTGGGGATTGTAGCGATGTATGCGTGGGGCGATAACAGGCGGTTCAACTCCTATTCGGGGTATTTTCGCCGCATGTTCGGCTGCCGCGTGCAGAAACTGTCGGTGGACGCCGGGTTCACGTGTCCCAACCGGGACGGAACGATAAGCGGGGGAGGATGTACGTTCTGCAACAACGGGGCGTTCACTCCCTCGTACTGCATGCCGGCCAAGGGGGTGCGGCGGCAGATCGAGGAGGGGATCGAGTTCCACCGCAGGCGTTACCGCACGGCGTCGCGCTACCTGGTCTATTTCCAGTCGTTTTCGAACACCTATGCGCCGCTGGAGCGGCTGAAGGAGGTGTACGGCGA
>CAKVKI010000095.1 GCA_934754975.1 uncultured Alistipes sp.
TATTTCGGGTGAAATCTTGTTGCGCAGCATCGCCGGGTAGTTGAACGTCGGGCGTGCGTCGGCCGGGGTGTAGAACGGGATATCGCGCGGCTGGCGCCCCTCCAATATGCTGTTGAATGTTGCGACGACCTGCCTGTTGTATTTGTTTACGTCGTATGTGTATCCGCCGATCACTCCGCTGTTTTTCACCGATGTGGGCCATAGGGCGAAGAGCGGCACCGTCGAACTGGCGATGATTTTGAAAGGATTGGTCGTCACTTCAATGTTTCCTGTGATGTTTTTTATGTAATGCCACGAGGAAAAAAGTATGCCGGTATGCCTGGTGTCGGCGACATTGAGTGAGTCGAGCAGCTGGTCCACAGTCATATTCGAGGCCGAATAAGAGGTGAACTTCATTTCCGGATAATCGGTTTTGAGCAGTTTGCTCAGGTCGTCTTCGTAGTGCTGGTTGATATAGCGGCCGTCGCGGATGAAGATGAGCCGGTTCATTTCCGGGATCGTGCGGCGCATCAGCTCGACGGTCGGTTCGAGGTAGATCGGGGCGTACAGCAGCGTCATGTTGTATTCCCGGGCCAGGTCCCGGAGCGGGATACGCTCGGATTGCGGGATGGGCCGCTTGCTGATATAGTATTTGTCGCGACCGACGAAATCCTCCTCGGCGCAGATGATCGCCGGGATGCCTTTTCCCCACTCTTTCTCCGCGAAATCACGCATCGTGAAAGCCGGGGCGCCGATGTAGATCAGCATCCGGGGCGGATTTTTGTCGTATTCCCGGGAGAGATTCGCCCGAAAATTGTCCATATCCGACTGCTTGTGCATCAGGAGCATGTTCATATGCTCGACGTATACTTCGAGGTTTTCGATCTGCTCTATCCGGGCGGTGATGTCGGTGATGATGTCCCAGCTCCACGAGGACGACTCGGTGTAGGTGTTGATTATCAGGACATAATCGCGTTTGTCTCCCGGAGGGCTGCTGGTGGCGTTGGTGAAGGGATGCGCCAGCAGGTATCCGAAAATCAGGGTCCGCAGCAGCGCCTGAAGCGTCAGCCCGGACAGTTTTTTCAGTGAGTTCATGGTGTGGGACGGATTTCGTATGCGGGAACCCGGAACGAAGTACAAGGGTTAAGGGTGAAACGACGCAAATTTAATGTATGAAACACGCAACGAAAACGGGGTAAGCCGAAAAGACCCGCCCGGGGGCAGGTCTCTCCGGCTCTCCGAATCATCTATTTGTTTAGGACCGGTTTAATGTCCTTGATACGCAACTGAGTGGTTACCGTACCCCGGTAGTGGTTTTCGACGATCTGGTAGCATACGTCGACCGGGCGTCCCGAGCGTACCCATTCGTAGTGCGTGGGCTGCTGGAAGGCGATCGACTGGATCTTGGTGTTGGGCTTCTGCCGCTGGATAAGGTCCATGCGCAGGTGTTCGCACTCCACGCCGACCAGTTTGGCGTCGCCGTGGTTGCTGACCCCGTAAGTCGCGAAGACCGGCGCCGTATTGCCCGGCCCGAAGGGCTGGAAACGGTTGAGGTCCTTGCGGAACGCCGGGGTGATGTCCGAGAAGAGCAGTTCGCTGTCGATGTCCACCTGGGGCATCAGCATCTGCGGGTCGATGTTCTCCTCGACATAGGCGTTGAACCGCCGGGTGAACTCCTCGACGTTCTCGGGCCGCATCGTAAGTCCTGCGGCGTACATGTGTCCGCCGAAGTTCTCCAGCAGGTCCGAGCATGATTCGACGGCCTGATAGAGGTCGAAGCCCGGCACCGAACGGGCCGAACCCGTTACGAATCCGTTGCTCATCGTCAGCACCACCGTAGGCCGGTAGTAGGTCTCGATCAGGCGCGATGCGACGATGCCTACGATGCCTTTCATCCACTTGGGGTTGTAGATCACCGTACTCTTCAGCCGCTTCATCTCGGGGTTGTGTTCGATGAAGTTGTGCGCTTCCTGCGTGACGGAACGGTCGATCGACTTGCGGTCCTGGTTGTAGGCGTCGATGACGTTGCCGAACTCCGCGGCGATGCTTTCGTTACCCTCGATCAGCAGTTCGACGGCGGCGTGGCCGCCCGAAGGCGAGGCGTTTTCGTCGTTCTCGTCCATGCGCATGCGCCCGGCGGCGTTGATGCGGGGACCGATCTTGAAGACGATGTCGTCGATGGTGATGTTGTGCTTGTCCAGGCCGCAGATCTTGATGATCGACAGCAGACCCTTCGACGGCTCGCGGTTGAGGTCTTTCAGGCCGAAATGCGCCAGAATACGGTTTTCGTCCACCAACGGCACGATATCCGAGGCGATGCTCACCACCAGCAGGTCCAGCAACGGGCTGATCTGCTCGAAGGGAATCCGGTTTTTCTGGGCGTAGGCCTGCACGAGTTTGAATCCCACGCCGCAGCCCGACAGTTCGTCGAACGGGTAGGAACAATCGACCCGCTTGGGGTCCAGACCGGCTACGGCGCGGGGAATTTCCTCGGCCGGGAGGTGATGGTCGCAGATGATGAAATCCACGCCCTTGCTCTTTGCATAGACAATCTTTTCCGTGGCTTTGATACCGCAGTCCAGAGCGATGATAAGACCCACGCCCTTGCGGGCCGCCAGGTCTATACCTTTGACCGAAATGCCGTAACCTTCGGTATAGCGGTCGGGAATGTAGAACATCAGGTTTTTGTGCCCGATCTGGCGCAGGAACTTATACACCAATGCAACGGCCGTGCAGCCGTCCACGTCGTAGTCGCCGTAAACCATGATCTTCTCATTGTTACGAACGGCCTGTTCGACCCGCTCGACCGCCTTGTCCATATCCTTCATCAGGAACGGGTCGTGGAGGTCGGCCAGACTGGGTTTAAAGAACTTGTCCGCCTTTTCTACAGTGTCTATGCCTCTCTGTACGAGCAGATTCGCCAGCACGGGAGATATCTTGAGTACGGCGGCGAGCTTCGCCACCGCCTCGGAATCGCCCTGCGGTTTCACTACCCATCGTTTTTCTATAGGCATACGATTTACTATTTATATATTCTAACATTTAATATCTCACTTAAAAATTTGACGACGAGTCTTTTGACATCGTCCATCGGGACTTTGACGCCCGTTTCCCTTTCGATCGAAGTCACGCCCCGGTCGGTGAATCCGCAGGGATTGATGCGCGAGAACCACTTCAGGTCGGTGGTTACGTTCAGCGCGAACCCGTGCATGGTAATATAACGCGACGAACGGACGCCTATTGCGCAAATCTTGCGCGGAACGCCCGCCGGCGTGTATTTTCCGCTGTCGGCCGCACTCCCGTTTTCTCCGTTTTGCGTTGTGCCGCTTTCCACCCAGACGCCCGAAGCGCCTGCGATGCGGCCCGCCCGGATGCCGTATTCGGCAACGGTGCGGATGACGGACTCTTCCAGCGCGTCGATATAGGCCCTCAGCCCGATGCCTAACCTTTCGAGGTCCAGAATCGGATAGCAGACCAGCTGTCCCGGTCCGTGGAAGGTGATGTCGCCCCCTCGGTCTATGTGAAAGAACTGTGCGCCCATCGCTTCGAGCGCTTCGCGGCCGACGAGCAGGTTTTCGGCATGGCCGCTTTTGCCGAGCGTGTAAACCGGCGGATGCTCTACCAGCAGGATCGTGCCTGCCTCTTGCGCCGTATTTTTCGCTTCCGGGGCTTTCCCGTCCGCCGGACCCGCTGCGGGTTCGGGTCTTGTCCCGGGCGCAACCTTGTCGCTGCCGGGAGTCGCCGTTGCGGTTCCGGAGTCTCCGGGTTCGGTTCCTGCCCCCTGCCCGGGGATTGTCGCGGGCAAGGCCGGATTTGCGTCTGCCGGGTCTGCTTTCCGGGTTGTTTTGCCGGCTGTCAGGGCGTCGAACAGGGTCTGCTGCAAATCCCAGCAGGTTTTGTAATCCATTTGTCCGAGGTCCCGGCAGAAGGCTTTCATCGCTGCAAACTTTTAACGCTTCGCAGGGCCTCTTCCGCCAGATACGACGAGCGGACCAGCGGCGCGCTCGCGCAATAGGCAAAGCCCATTTCCAGCGCTTTGAGTCTGTACCATTCGAATTTTTCAGGAGTGATATACGCCGCCACGGGGTAATGCTCCAAAGTAGGACGAAGGTACTGACCGAGTGTTACGATCCCGACGCCCGCTTCGCGCAGGTCGTGCAGGGTTTGTAATACTTCGTCATCGCTCTCGCCAAGTCCGACCATCAGTCCGCTTTTTGTTGCGACGCCCTGTGCGCTCATGTGGCGCAGGGTCTCCAGACTCGTGCGATATTTCGCTCTGGAACGGACCACGGGGGTCAGCCGCTCGACGGTTTCGATGTTGTGTCCGATTATATCGGGCTTCGACGCGATGACCGTGTCCAAGAGGTCGGGCCGTGCGTCGAGATCGGGAATAAGGAGCTCAATTGCGGCGTCGGGATTCTGTTTGCGGATGGTGCGGACGGTGCTGGCCCAATGTGCGGCGCCGCCGTCCGGCAGGTCGTCACGCGTTACAGAAGTTACGACGACATACCTCAGTTTCATCAGTGCGACGCTTTGGGCGACCCGCTGGGGTTCCTCGGCGTCCGGAGCAAGGGGATGTCCTGTTTTGGTGGCGCAGAAGCGGCAGCCTCGTGTGCAGATATCTCCCAGAATCATGAAAGTTGCGGTCCTGCGGCTCCAGCATTCTGCCTTATTGGGGCACATGCCGCTGCTGCAAATCGTATGCAGCGCATGTTTTTGGACTATCTGCTGAACCTCGGCGTATTCCGGGGTTCGGTGGAGCCGGATCTTCAGCCATCCGGGTTTTTTCAGTACATCTACCTTGTCATAAAACTTCGGCATTTAAGTTCATTATTTTCCAATTGATGCAAAAATACGAAAAAATAATTGATATTCCCTAAGAATGGCCCATTTTCTTTGGCTCTCCTGCGCCGGATGCCGCTGCGCCGGGATTCGCCTGTTTCCGGGTTTCGGAGCCGGTAATCCGCGCGGAAACCGGCTTTCGGCCCGGCCCCGCCGCCGGTGTCCGGGCAGAATAAATTAAAAAATAAAAAAATGCGGTTCCCGGAACCGCAATAATTCATTATCGAAGCCCTGTCTGCGAACTTCCGGATACGAAAAAGGGGTTCGGTACCTGGCAGTAGCGAACCCCTCTGGTTAGGTTAGTTAGGTTAATGAGAGTGGGAGAATCCCACGTTTTGTTATACAAAGATAAACCGAAAATCACAATTCACCAAATCTTTTATAACATTTTTTCAAACTAACCTAAAAAAATCTGTTAAATTATAATTAAAAAATTTAAAATAATAGCCGATTTATAAGTTTTTGATTAAAGCGCTTCGCGTATTTCCGCGTTCTGCGGCACCTCGGGCTGCTTCTCCGGGGTGAGCGAAGTGATGTGACGGTTGCGGTAGGCGGCCGGCGTCATCTGGTACTCCTTTTTGAAAAGTTTAATGAAATGCGACGTATTGGGGAACGTGCAGGCGTTGCCGATCTCGGAAATGGACTTCGAGGTCGAGATCAGCAGCAGGCGCGAGTGCATCAGGCGCTGACGGATGTACCATTTGTGGGGCGGCATCTGGAAATGGCGGCGGAATTCCTTCTTGAAAGAGGTGAGCGAACGATTCGTCAGTTTCGAAAGTTCCTCGATGGAGATGTCTTTGAAGATATGGTCGTAGACGATCTGTTCGAAGTTCTCTTTCGCGGCGTCCACGTTGCTCAGCAGCTTGCTCTTGATGCAGCAGTCCTCGTGCGAAGCGATCAGATAGATCAATTCGGTCATCTTGATATTCTCGGCCGTCTCGTCGCGGTGGAAGTCCTCATCGCGCAGATAGTTGTTTGTATTGACGAAAAAGTTGCGGATCGAGTTCCATGCGGGCATGGCGACGTGCGTGCGGTTGCGGCAGTTTTCGCACGAATGTTCGTTCGAAATGTTCAGTCCGTAGGTAATGTTCAGGTGCATCAGGATACGCTGCAGGTCCGCCGGCGTATAATAAAAAAGCACTTGTTCGAAGGGCTGGCCGTTTTCCGGGAAGTTCTCGATATAGTGGTGCCCGATGCCGAGGTAGAATACGTCTCCGCGTGTGAGCGTCTGGCGCTTATCGCCTTCATAGATGTACTTCGTACCGCGAAGGATGTAACCGATTGCATAGCGCGAAAGCGCCTGAGACTGGATTCCGTTGTGAAGTGCTTCGACATACTTCACGATCATCGGCTGCTGAGCCGACGGATTCAATGAATTCTTCATACTAAATCGTATTTTAAGTTTCTGCGAACAATAAGTTGCGTCACCTTTGTTCAACATCAAATATACAATTTAATATTTATTTTATAAAAGAATTAATACGCTAAAAAGACAAATTTAGGCAAATAGAGCTGTTTGGACTACATTTGTGGCTAAATAGATTATTGTAATATTGCAATATAGACCGAAGCGGCCAACAGGATCAGGTAAACGGGCAATGCGATTCTCCGGTGAATCCGGACGAAAAATACCGGGAAAAGCAGGGCGGCCGGAACCGCCGGCAGGGTAAATGCTTCGGGCGTAACCGAAGGGCTGCAGAGCAGTGCGAAAACCATCGCCAGTATACCTATATTAAAAATAAGGATAAAGCGGGGCTTGGTGCCGGCGGCGTAAATGTCCGCCAGGAAGAAAAAGAGGGACGTCAGGGCGAGCGCCGCGATAACGCACAGCATGACGAGGGACGGGAGGGGAAGTCCCCTGAAAATCCACAGCGGAACGCCCGATACGAGCATGTCGGCCAATGTTGCGACCGGAGCCGTAAATTCCTCTCCTGCGCCCCAGCTGACATAACAGGCGGTCAGGACCGGCAGTATGAGTCCGGCGACGGCCACGACGACTTCGCGGAACGTACGTCTGAAAAGCAGTATCGCCAGCGGCAGGATCAGCGCCAGCGGCGTTGCGGGAGCATAGACCAGCGGCAACAACCCCAGATAGAGGGAAGCGCGGAAAATGGCGTCGAATCCGTAGCCGTTGCAGTACGAACGGCAGTAGTTTTTTGTGGCGAGGGCCAGCAGCATCGAAGCGGCGAACGCCGTCAGGTAGTTCCCGCCGGAGAAGATTCCGCAGGCGATGACGGCGTAAAGCGGAATCGGCAGGCACGTGCTGACCCCATAGAGGTTGTAGCGGATGGCGATACGGCCCGTACACATTCCCGAAAAAAGAATCATGAATCCTGCTGCCAGACGCGCCCACGTCGGATATGCGGCCTGGAACCGGACCAGCGCTCCGCCCAGCAGGGGCATCGCTTCCGGCGCGCCTGCGGATACATCGTCTCCTGCCACGCCGTACATGGCCGTGACGGTAAGTGCGAAGAGGGTTATGAAAGCCGGAACCAACGGTTGTCGGGCGATATCTATCTTCATGCGGCTATTTCTGCTTTCGGCAAAAATAGCGAAAAAAGCTGGACGGGACTAAATAATTGCTAACTTTGTTGTAACCGGAACCTGCCGGACCGGGTCTCTCTTCCCGTTCTGCGCACAGGCGCCGCCGGTTCGCCGGATGGACCGGGACGGACTTTGGCCGCTCTGCGGAGTCCGTCGGTACGGATTTGCAGCGGATCGCTTCCGGCGGACGTGCCGGATATCTGCCGGCAGTTTTGTCCGGAGCCGGGGCTGAATCCGCTTCCCGGATGCAGGTGTTATTCCGTATGATTGCGGAACAGCTTTGCGGAATGTGGTGTATGGTCCGGTCCGGCCGCAGGATTCGTCTGTGTGATTTTGCCGCAGCGGGTCCCGGCGGCGGGCGTGTAACAGCTTGTTGCCGGTTTTCCCCGGTTTGCGTCGGGACCGGTGATTTAAATGCCTTTGACAATGCTTGAAAACTGCTTTCAATACGATCTTCCCGAAGCGGGATGCGACGAGGCCGGGCGGGGGTGTCTGGCCGGGCCGGTTTTTGCCGCGGCTGTGATTTTGCCGCCCGGTTTCCACGATCCGCTGCTCAACGATTCCAAACAGATGACCGAGCGCAACCGTGAAAAACTCCGGGCGGTTATCGAACGCGAAGCCGTGGCGTGGGCTGTAGAAGCGGTCTCCGCCGAACGGATCGACGAGATCAATATCCTGAATGCTTCGTTCGAAGGGATGTCGCTGGCCGCTGCGCGGCTCGACCCGGCTCCCGGATTCCTGGCCATCGACGGCAACCGTTTCCGAACCCGGCTTGAACTGCCTTACCGCTGTATCGTCAAAGGCGACGGCAAATATGCCGATATCGCCGCCGCTTCGGTATTGGCCAAAACGCACCGTGACGAGTATATGCTGCGTCTGGCCGAGGAGTTTCCCCAGTACGGCTGGCGGAAAAACAAAGGTTATCCGACGCGTGAGCATCGTCTCGCGATCCGCGAATACGGCCTGACTCCCCACCACCGGCTGACCTTCAACCACGAAATCGACCAGCTGGAACTGCCGTTCTGATCCGGCGGCGTATCATTCGTATTTGAAAAGCCGGATGCTCTATCCTGCCGCCTGCTGTTTGCCGCGTCTGGTCTCCCTTCTCCCGTCTGTTGTCTCCAGGCTAGACTGCAGTCTACCGTTTACCGCCTGCCGCCTACTGTTTGCCGACTATCGTCTGCTGTCTGTTCTCTGCCGCCAGTCTGCGTGATTGCGGTGAATATGCAGGTATTCGCTTGTTTCCGTATCTTCAGGCCCTCTCCCTGAAAAACCGAAGCCCGTCGTCTTTATACGGCAAAACAAAAAGGGCTGAAGTCTTGACTTCAGCCCTTTTTCAAAAGAGTTTCCTCGGATTTAGTATCCCAGCGACTTGGAAGCGGCGTAGGAGACTTTCAGTGCGTTGGCACGGCGAAGCTCCTGCTTCACGTCGGTGACGATACCCATCTTCGTGGTCTGGTCGGCTTTGAGACAGATCGTCATCGAAGCGCGGTCGGCTTCGCTGAGGTTATCGCGCTCTGCTGCGACGAAGTCCAGAATATCCTTGGTCGTTTTGTACGAATCGTTCAGCTGGATACGGGGTGCAGTGCCGAATTTGGCCTGCATCGCCAGCGAAGGCTGTCCGATGTGGATGTAGCTGACGAGCGATTTCTTCTCGAGCTTCTGTACCTCGGTAGCCTCGGGGAGTTTGTATCTCACGAGCAGTTCCTGATCGCGCATGGTCGTCGAAACCATAAAGAAGAAGAGGATCATGAAGATCACGTCAGGAAGCGATGCGGTCGAGATAGGGGGCAAACCTTTGCTGCCCTTCT
>CAKVKI010000096.1 GCA_934754975.1 uncultured Alistipes sp.
GGCCCATGCCGCCGGCGCGTTTGTTCACCACGGCCGTCATGACGGCGTCCTGCAAATCGGAGGCTCCGTGCGACTCGCCGCCCGAGTTAATCAGGCCCACGCGTCCCATATAGCCGTTGGCCACCTGATAACGGCAGAGGTCGATCGGATGTTCGGAGGTCAGCTTCGTATAAACTTCGTCGCGGGTCTTGCCGAAGCCGATGGCCCGGAATCCGCCGTTGTTCTCCGGAAGTTTCTGCTTCACGATGTCGGCTTTGATCGTCACACCCAAGTGGTTCGCCTGACCGGTAAGATCGGCCGAAGCGTGGTAATCGACGCCCTCCTTCTTAAAGCCTTCGTTGCGCAGATAGCACCACAGGATCGTCGCCATACCCAGCTCATGCGCATAGTCGAACGCTTCGGCGATCTCGACCAGCTGGCGACGGCTCTCCTCCGAGCCGAAATAGATCGTGGCGCCCACGGCGGCGGCTCCCATGTTCCAGGCGTCGCGCACGGTACCGAACATCACCTGATCGTAGGAATTAGGGTAGGTGAGCAGTTCGTTGTGGTTGAGCTTCACGATGAACGGAATCTTATGCGCATATTTGCGCGCCACAGCGCCCAGCACACCGAACGTCGAAGCCACGGCGTTGCAGCCGCCTTCGACGGCCAGTTTCACGATGTTCTCCGGATCGAAATAGGCCGGATTCGGAGCGAAAGACGCGCCGGCCGAATGTTCAATGCCCTGATCCACGGGCAGGATCGACACATAGCCCGTACCGGCCAGTCGGCCGTGGGAGAGTATCCACTGCAGGCTGCCGAGCGTGCGGATATTGCGGTCGGACTCCATCCACACCTTGTCGACGGTACCAGGCGCGGGAAGATACAGCAGTTTTTTGTCGATGGTCCGGCATACATGGGAAAGGTAGTATTCGGCCTTTTCCCCGAGAATTTCAATCGTCTTGCTCATAATCCAACAATTTTTAGTGTTTTACGATATACCCTGCAATTCAGGGTCCAAACATGGTTTTACGGAATCAAACAAAAACTGCCCCTGTATCGGGGCAGTTTATTTTTTCGTATTACGGTACTCGGTGGGAGATTCGCCCGTATGCTTTTTAAAATAACGCCCCAGATAGGACTGGTCGGGAAAATGCAGGCGGTAGGCGATCTCCTGCACCGACAGGTCCGTCGACTGCAGGAGCATCTTGATTTCCAGCAGTACCGAGCGGTCGATAAACTCTTTGGCCGAGCGATGGGCAATATTGCGCACGATGGTCGAGAGGTAACGTGTCGAAATGCAGAGTTTGTCGGCATAAAACGAAACTTCGCGCTGCTGTGCGCTGTATTCCTGCACAAGCATCACAAAGCGATGGAAAAGTTCCGCCTGACGCGTGGTCGTCTCGGGCGTCTGCTGCTGCTTGTTGGCAAAACGCTGCAGTTTATCAAAAATCTCCATCAGTACATTCTGCAGGCGGTTGCGGATAATCGTGTTGCGGAAAACATTGTTGCGGTCGCGGTAGGTATATGCGGCCATCTGAAACCAGATATTCGCGCCTTCCACGATACGGGCGGGCGGATGGGTGATCGGATTTTCGCGCAGCATCCGGAAAAACGACGGCTGAAGGCGAAATCCGGCTTCGGCAAGGAGGTCTCGCGAAAAGGCGCAGAACGTCATCCGGAAATCCTCCGTGCGGTTGGTCAGCATCAGCAGCGAACCGGGCAGCACCAGAATCAGCGTGTTGCGCCGCACCTGACCGCAATATTGATTCACGGTAACCTCGGCGCCGCCCTTGCGGCAGTAGAGAATCGCCCCGCTTTCACAGCGGCTCGCATAATTGCCGAAAAAGGCGAAATCGGACTCTCCGACGACGAACTGTTCTTCCGGTGTGGTTATTATAGGGTTAGTCGCTGACATAACAATTCTTTTTTCGAACAAATTTAACGCTTTTTTCGTTAATTCCCTAATTTTTGTTCCGAAAATTACCAATACTGTTCGCAATATAATGGCACATCGTCACCCTTTTTACGGTACTTTTGCACCGTAAAAAGTTTTTTTAGTTTAAAAGAGGAGAAATTATGAAGCAAACATTTGTGAAAGCAGCCGTTATGGCCTGCTTCATGGCAGCCGTTTCGTGCGGGCAAGCACCGACGGCAATGGGACCCGCGGAATACGCCGTGATGACCGTAGCCACCACCGACCGCGAAATCCCGAGCAACTACTCTGCAACGATCCGCGGACGTCAGGACATCGACATCTATCCGCAGGTTTCGGGAACGATTTTCGAACTCTGCGTAACCGAGGGCCAGACCGTTTCGAAAGGCCATCCCCTTTTCATCATAGACCAGGTGCCGTACAAGGCGGCGCTGCAAACCGCCGAAGCGAACGTGGCAGCGGCCAAAGCCAGTGTAGCCACGGCTCAGCTCACCTATGACAGCAAAAAGGAACTTTACGCCAAGAACGTGGTTTCGCAGTTCGACCTGCTGACGGCAGAAAATACGCTGCTGACCGCCAAAGCACAGCTCGCGCAGACCGAAGCGCAGCGCGTGAACGCCGCCAACAACCTCTCCTATACGGTCGTGAAGGCCCCGGCCAACGGCGTGGTAGGTACGCTGCCGTACCGTGTCGGCGCACTGGTAAGCGCATCGATTCCGCAGCCGCTGACGACCGTGTCGGACAACTCGGATATGTACGTTTATTTTTCGATGACCGAGAATCAGCTGCTCAACCTGACGCGTCAGTACGGGTCGATCGCCAACACGCTCAAGAACATGCCCGACGTACAGCTGGTACTCAACGACGGTTCGGTTTACGACCAGACCGGCCGCATCGAGTCGATCAGCGGCGTCATCGACACTTCGACGGGCAGCGTGCAGCTGCGCGCTGCATTCCCCAACAAGAACGGCCTGCTCCACAGCGGCGGCGCCGGCAGTGTGATCGTACCCAACATCCACAAGGATTGCGTGGTCGTACCGCAGAGCGCAACGTTCGAACTGCAGGACAAAGTATACGTATATAAGATAGAAGACGGCAAGGCTTCGTCGGCCATGATCGACGTAGAGAAAATCAACAACGGCAGGGAGTATATCGTCAAGTCGGGCCTTACGCCGGGCGACGTGATCGTTGCCGAAGGTGTAGGCCTGCTGCGTGAAGGTACGCCCATTGTCGTCAAGGGGCAGGGCGCCGCAGCACAGACAGCTCCCGAGGCCGCAACCCAAACCCAAAAGGAGGAATAACCTATGACACTGAAACATTTTATCGAACGACCCGTACTGGCGTCGGTCATATCGATAGTAATCGTCATCGCAGGTATCATCGGACTCGTGGGACTGCCCGTCGAGCAATATCCCGATATCGCGCCCCCGACGGTTATGGTGCGCGCCAGCTATCCCGGCGCCAGCGCCGAAACGATCCAGAAGTCGGTCGTAGTACCGCTCGAAGAGGCTATCAACGGCGTAGAGGACATGACCTACATCACCTCTTCGGCCGCTGTCGGCAGCGCAACCATTTCGGTTTACTTCCGTCAGGGAACCGACGCCGACATGGCTGCCGTGAACGTACAGAACAAGGTATCGAGAGCTACCGGTATGCTCCCCTCCGAAGTTACGCAGATCGGTGTGACCACCATGAAACGAAATCCGTCCATGGTGAAGATTTTCTCGCTCTACAGTCCCGACGACTCGTATGACGAAACCTTCCTGTCGAACTACTCGAAGATCAACATCGAACCGCGCATCCTGCGTATTTCGGGCGTCGGCGAAGCCTTCACGCTCGGAGCCGCCTATTCGATGCGTATCTGGCTGAAGCCCGACATAATGGCCCAGTACAAACTCATTCCGTCGGACGTCACCATGGCGCTCGCCGAGCAGAACATCGAATCGGCGACCGGTACGCTGGGTGAAAATTCAGACAATACGTTCCAATACACGCTCAGATACCACGGCCGTCTGATGACCCCCGAGGAGTTCGGAGAGATCGTACTCCTGTCACAAAAGGACGGTACGATCCTGCGGCTGAAAGACATCGCGGACATCGAGCTGGGCAGCGAATCCTACGCTTACAAAGGCTACACCAACGGCCACCCGGGCGTCAGCACCCTGGTCTTCCAGACTGCCGGATCGAACGCCACGCAGGTCGTGAATCAGATCAACGAATTGCTCGACGAGGTCGGAAGCGAACTGCCTAAAGGCATAGCCATCGCCCACCTGCAGAGCGTGAACGATTTCCTTTACGCTTCGATGAGCGAAGTGATGAAAACCCTGATCGAGGCCATTATCCTCGTGGTACTCGTGGTGTACGTCTTCCTGCAGGACATCCGTTCGACGCTGATCCCCACGATTTCGATTCTCGTGGCGTTGGTGGGTACGTTCGGATTCCTCTTCTTCGCCGGATTCTCGATCAACCTGCTGACGCTCTTCGCACTCGTTCTTGCGATCGGTACGGTCGTCGATGACGCCATTATCGTGGTGGAGGCTGTCCAAGCACGTTTCGACGTAGGATATAAGTCCTCCTATATGGCCACCATCGACGCCATGTCGGGTATCACTTCGGCCATTATCACCTCGACGATGGTCTTCATGGCCGTGTTCATTCCCGTGGCCATGATGGGCGGAACGTCGGGTGTGTTCTACACGCAGTTCGGCATCACGATGGCCGTGGCCGTCGGTCTTTCGGCCGTCAATGCCCTTACGCTGTCCCCGGCCCTCTGCGCCATGATCCTGAAACCCTATCTCGACGAAAACGGCGAGATGCGCGACAACTTCGCGGCCCGTTTCCGCAAGGCCTTCAACTCGGCGTTCAGCGCAATGGTCAATAAGTACAAGTACGGCGTACTGCTGTTCATCAAGCACAAGTGGCTGATGTGGTCTACGCTCGGTCTCGCCGTCGCAGCGCTGGTAGTGCTGATGGACACCACCAAAACCGGTCTGGTTCCCGACGAGGACCAGGGTACGATCATGGTCAACGTAACCACGGCGCCGGGTTCTTCTCTCGCGGAGACCCACAAGGTCATGGAAGATGTTTCGAAGCGTATTCAGGGCATCCCGCAGATCCGCGACTACATGCAGGTTGCAGGTTACGGTATGATCGCAGGACAGGGCTCCTCGTACGGTATGTGTATCATCAAACTGAAGGACTGGAAAGAACGTCCGGAAAAGACCGACGACGTGAATGCGGTCATCGGACAGATTTACGGCCGCACCGCCGACCTCAAGGACGCACAGATATTCGCCGTGGCGCCGCCGATGATCTCGGGTTACGGCACCTCGACCGGTTTCACCATGAACCTGCAGGATAAGGCCGGCGGAGAGCTGACCGACTTCTACAACATCTACCTGCAATTCATCGGAGCGTTGAACCAGCGTCCGGAGATCGCCCGCGCGTACTCGACGTTCAACATCAACTTCCCGCAGTACGTCGTGGATATCGACGCAGCGAAAGCCAAGCGCGCCGGCATCTCGCCGAGTACGATCCTTTCGACGCTTTCGGGCTATTACGGAGGGCAGTACGTTTCGAACATCAACCGATTCTCGAAAATGTACTATGTGACGATTCAGGCCGATCCGAAATACCGTCTCGACACCGAATCGCTCAACAACGTCTTCGTGCGGATGCAGAACGGGGAAATGGCTCCCCTGAGTCAGTTCGTAAACCTGACGAGGGTCTACAGTTCCGAAGTCCTGAACCGATTCAACCTCTACAACTCGATCGCCGTGACCGGTATGGCCGCAGACGGTTATTCGTCGGGCGACGCCATCAACGCCATTCGTGAAGTAGCCGCACAGGTACTCCCGAAAGGTTACGGTTACGAATTCGACGGCATCACCCGTGAAGAGGCGCAGACGGGCAGCAACACCGCTATTATTTTCGGTATCTGTATCCTGCTGATCTATCTTATCCTGAGCGCCTTGTACGAAAGCTTCCTCGTTCCGTTCGCCGTCATTCTGTCGGTACCGTGCGGTCTGATGGGCAGCTTCCTCTTCGCCAAGATAATGGGACTGGAGAACAACATCTATCTCCAGACGGGTCTTATCATGCTGATCGGCCTGTTGTCCAAAACGGCCATTCTTTTGACGGAGTACGCCGCCGACCGCCGCGCTGCGGGCATGAGTCTCACGCAGGCCGCCGTATCCGCCGCAAAGGTTCGTCTGCGTCCTATCCTGATGACCGTGCTTACGATGGTATTCGGTATGATCCCGCTGATGTTCTCATCGGGCGTAGGCGCCAACGGCAACTCGACGCTGGGTTCGGGTGTTATCGGCGGTATGATCGTCGGAACGCTGGCTCTGCTGTTCCTCGTGCCGACGCTGTTCATCGTCTTCCAGACCCTGCAGGAGAAGATCAAGCCGCTGGAGTTCGATCCCGATCCGCAGTGGGCCGTACGCGCCGAACTGGAGGAGTGTAAAAACGAGAAAGAGGAGGAGAAATAACAAGATGAAAAAGCTTATTATCATATTGGCCGCAGCGGCCATGACCGGCTGCGGCATCTACAAGCCCTACACGCGTCCCGAAGTGAAAACCGACGGACTGTACGGCACGGCCGAGACCGTCGATACGATGACGATCGGCAATATTGGCTGGGAAGAGATGTTCCCGGACCCCTACCTGCAGACACTCATCCGGCAGGGGCTGGAGAACAACACCGACCTGCAGTCGGCACAGTGGCGGGTGAAGGAAGCCGAGGCGACGCTTAAATCGGCGCGCCTGGCTTACCTGCCGTCGTTCAACTTCGCACCGCAGGGCAATCTGAGCAGTTTCGACTGGACGACGCCGTCGAAAACCTACAACATTCCCGTAACGGCAAGCTGGCAGATCGACATTTTCAACGGGCTGACCAATGCCAAGCGTAAATCCAAAGCGCTTTACGCCCAGAGCAAGGAGTACGAGCAGGCTGTGAAAACGCAGCTGATCTCGGGCATCGCAAACCTCTATTATTCGCTGCTGATGCTCGACAGCCAGTACGAAGTTACCGAGCAGACCGCCGTGAAATGGCGCGAGAGCGTTCGGACGATGCGCGCGATGAAGGAGGCCGGCATGGCCAACGAAGCCGCCGTCGCCCAATACGAAGGCACCTGTTTTTCGATCGAAGCGTCGCTCCACGACCTGCAGTACCAGATCCGTCAGGCAGAGAACAGTCTCTGCACGCTGCTGGCCGAAGGCCCGCACCAGATCGAGCGCGGCCGTCTCGAAGGACAGCAGCTGCCCGACGACCTGACGGTAGGCGTGCCCGTACAGATGCTTTCGAACCGTCCCGACATCCGCAGCGCCGAGTATTCGCTCATGCAGTCTTATTATGCCACCAGCGAAGCACGTTCGGCCCTTTATCCCTCGATCACGCTGAGCGGGACGCTCGGATGGACCAACAACAGCGGCATGGGGATCAAGGATCCCGGCAAGATACTGTGGTCGGCAGCGGCATCGCTTCTGCAGCCGATCTTCAACGCCAACGCCAACCGCGCCCGCGTGAAGATCGCCAAGGCGCAGCAGGAGGAGACCAAGCTGGCGTTCCAGCAGGCCCTGCTCAACGCCGGCGCCGAAGTGAACAATGCCCTTACGCAATGCCAGTCGGCCCGTGCGAAGGCCGATCTGCGGGTACAGCAGATCGAAGCGCTGGAGCGCGCCGTGGAGAGTACGGAACTGCTGATGAAGCACAGCAGCACGACCTATCTGGAAGTGCTGACCGCACAGCAGTCGCTGCTTTCGGCCCAGCTGTCGCAGATAGCAGACCGTTTCGATGAAATACAAGGCGTCGTGAATCTCTACCAGGCTCTCGGCGGCGGTCGCGACATGGCGGCTGAGGAGGCGAAATAATGAAGCGGGGAGCGACCAAAGAGGAGATCATCCGCACGACCCAGGCCCTCATCGCCCGGAACGGCATCCGTGCCGTCCGGGTGGATGAGATCGCCCAAACGCTGGGCATCTCCAAACGCACCCTGTATGAAATGTTCGCCGACAAAGACGAACTGATAAACGCCTGTCTCGACTTCATGAGCAGCCAGCAGCGCGAACACATTGCAACGTACCGGAAACGGCGCAGCAGGAGCGCACTGCAGCGGACTTTCAAGCTGGCATACGAATACATCGCCAACCTGTACATGGTCGAAAGCAGTTTTTTGTCGGACTTACGCCATAAAATAATTTATGCGGAACATTTCGACGAACACCGCGAGTTCTGGCGCAGCGAACTGACGCACCACCTCGAGGCCAGCAAGGAAGAGGGGTTATTACTTCCCGAGATCGAAGCCGCCGGGTTTGCGGACCGCATACTGGACACGATTCTCGAACTGCGGCTCAACAACGCCCTACGTGAGGAGGTCTACCTGTTTTGCAGGACTATTCTGCGCGGCGCGGCAACCCAGGAGGGCATCGAACGCATCGACAAGAAACGGTAATTCGCATATTGTAACATCAGGACACTCCGCAGCGAACAGTTGCGGAGTGTTTTTTATCGGCAAGCCGCTGGCGAAGAAGGAGAAAAACAAGCAAGGCCGCAGGAAAAACCTGCGGCCTTGTCGTTCAGAATAACCAATATAAATATTTAATAGAGCATATCTTCGTCTACGTCGTCCTCATACCAATCCACATGCTCGGCGCCGCCCGATGCGGCCCATGCGTTGAAGTAGGTATAGGCGGTGCGGATGTCCTTGCGCTCGGCAGGGTAGCGGAACTCACCCGGAATCATCAGCGCCCACATCATGTAGTTGTCCTTCATACCCGTTCCCTTCGACACGAAGTACTTGTACGGCTCGGCTTCGGTGAACGTATTGCCCGAAACGACCGCAAACTTGGTCGGCTTGTAGGTCGGCATATGCACCTCGGTATCGCGGCTGAATACGCCCGAACTCTTCGAATTGACGACGATAAAGGCATTGACGGCCGATTCCAGCACCGCAGTCGCATCGACAGGCTGTGCAAAAGTCACGGTCGTCGTATGCTTCACGGTCGGAACGGGCGCCGCACCTTTGGAGGTATTGATGTAGGTACCCTCGCCGAGAATTTCCTGCGCGGTGTTGAAGAGCGGAATGACGGCATATTCATTGCCGGATTCCAGCCCCGATCCTGCGAATGCGCCCTTGCCGAAGGTATTGTTCGTCGTCTCGACACTGGCGACCTGCGAAGCGGGCACCTTGTCCAGCTGCACGGCGAACGCATTGAGGTGCGCGGCGCCGGCGGCTTTCAGCTCCC
>CAKVKI010000097.1 GCA_934754975.1 uncultured Alistipes sp.
GTGCAAGAGCTGGCTGGACGGAGGTTTGCAGCCCCGCGCCGTGAGCCGCGACCTCGATTGGGGTATTCCCGTGCCGGTGGAGGGCGCCGAAGGGAAGGTGCTTTATGTCTGGTTCGACGCTCCGATCGGTTATATATCTGCTACAAAGGACCTTACACCCGATTGGGAGACCTACTGGAAGTCGGAGGACACCAAGATGGTCCATTTTATAGGCAAAGACAATATCGTTTTCCACTGCATCGTCTTCCCCTCGATGCTCAAGGCGCACGGCGGATATATCCTGCCCGAAAACGTGCCGGCGAATGAGTTTCTGAACCTCGAAGGCGACAAGATTTCGACCTCGCGCAACTGGGCCGTGTGGCTGCACGAATACCTCGACGAGTTTCCGGGCAAGGAGGATGTGCTTCGTTACGTGCTTTGCGCCAATGCGCCCGAAACCAAGGACAACGACTTCACCTGGAAGGATTTCCAGGCCCGCAACAACAACGAGCTGGTCGCCGTTCTGGGTAATTTCGTGAATCGCGCGTTGGTGCTGACCCGGAAATATTACGACGGGGAGGTTCCGGCCTGCGGCGAGCTGAATGACTATGACCGTCAGACTGTCGGCGATGTCGCCGCAGTGAAGGCTTCGCTTGAGTCCAATATAGAGAACTATCATTTCCGCGAAGCGCTGAAAGACGCCATGAATATCGCCCGCATCGGTAATAAGTACCTTGCGGATACCGAGCCGTGGAAAGTCGTCAAGACCGATCCCGAACGTGTCGGGACGATTCTCAACATTGCACTGCAGATCACGGCCAATACGGCCATTGCAATCGAACCTTTCATGCCCTTCTCGGCGGAGAAGATACTGAAAATGCTCTCTGCCGATAAGTTCGGATGGGAACAGCTGGGGGCGATGGATCTGATTGCGGCCGGACATAAGATCGGGGAACCGGTTTTGCTGTTCGAGAAGATCGAGGACGACGTGATTCAGCGCCAGCTGGACAAACTTGCGGCGACCAAAGAGGCCAATGAAGCGGCTGAAGCTTCTCAAAAGGTTGAACCTCAGAAAGATGCGATCAGTTTCGACGATTTCCAGAAAATGGATATCCGGGTTTCGACGATTCTTGCGGCTGAAAAGGTGGCAAAAACGAAGAAACTCTTGAAATTGACGGTCGATACGGGTATAGATCAGCGCGAAATAGTATCGGGAATCGCCGAATACTTCACGCCTGAGGAATTGGTCGGACGCCAGGTACTCGTGCTGGTTAATCTGCAACCCCGCGAATTGAAGGGAATTTTGTCGCGCGGCATGATTCTGATGGCCGAAGATGCGTCCGGAAAACTGCGCCTGCTGAGTCCGAATGAGGCGACGAACAGCGGAGCTGTCGTGGGATAATGTTGTAAAACCTTTAAAACTTATTATAATGGAAAATATGGATTGGGGTGCCTTGGGATTCGATTATCGCAAGACTGACGCAAATGTTCGTTATTATTACACGGACGGCAAATGGAGTGATATGGAGATCACGGACGACGAGTATATCAAGATACACATGTCGGCGTCGTGTCTGCATTACGGGATCGAATTGTTCGAAGGGCTGAAAGCCTTTCGGGGCGTCGATGGAAAAGTCCGTCTCTTCCGTGTCGAGGAAAACGCCAAGCGCTTGCAGTCCTCGGCAGAGCGCCTTTGCCTTCCTGTCCCGACGATCGAGATGATTGTCAAAGCTTGTGTCGAAGTGGTAAAACGCAATGAGAAATATATTCCTCCCTATGGCACCGGCGCTTCGCTCTATTTGCGTCCCGTTATGTTCGGCACGACTGCCGGATTGGGTGTCAAGCCTGCCAAGGATGCTTTGCTTATTGTTTACTGTTCTCCCGTGGGCGCTTATTTCAAAGATGGTATCAAACCTATCTCCGTTGCCATAGACCGCGAACAGGACCGCGCTGCTCCACGTGGAACAGGCGACGTCAAGGTCGGTGGTAACTATGCTTCCAGTCTGCTGTCGGGTGAAAACGGACATAAATTAGGCTATTCGAATATCATGTATCTCGATGCCGCAGAGCATAAGTATATTGAAGAGTGCGGAGCCTGCAATTTCTTCGGTATAAAAAATGGCAAATACATTACGCCCAAATCACCGTCGGTATTGCCGTCTATTACCAATAAGAGCTTACGCCAACTAGCTTCCGATATGGGGCTTGAGGTTGAAGACCGTCTGATTCCTGTTGAAGAACTTTCTTCTTTTGAGGAGTGCGGCGGCTGCGGAACGGCTGCTGTTATCTCCCCTATCGGAAAGATTTTCGATATGCAGACGAATGAGATTTATGAATATGGAAACGAAGTTGGAAAAGTTTGTATGGAACTTTACACCCGGCTTCAAGATATTCAGTATGGTCGTGCTGAGGATAAATATGGTTGGTGTACGATCGTTGAATAATATTTTGACTTATCATATTAAAGGCCGCTCATTTGAGCGGCCTTTAATATTGTTCCACGTGGAACCGTGCGATTGTGGTTTGTGATCATATAGGGGTTATGTGACTCGCTAGATTGCTCCACGTGGAACTTTTCTCTTCTGTTTATTGTGACCGTTCTTTGCTTTATCTTCCGAATTTAACCAGCAAAACATTGACATCAGCCGGAGAAACTCCCGGGATTCGGGACGCCTGCCCTATTGTTGCCGGCCGTATTCGGGTCAGTTTTTGGCGGGCTTCTATCGTCAGGGAGTTCATCGAATGAAAATCAAAATCTTCGGGAATACGAATATTTTCGAGTCGGTGCAGTTTTTCCGCAATGAATTTCTCGCGTTCTATATACCCTTTGTACTTGATTTGAATTTCGGCTTCTTCGACGGCTTCGGCGGAAATATTGTTCTCACTGATGAATTTCCGGAGTTTGGGCAGCGTCTCCGAGAGCGAATCGAACGTAACATTGTTGCGCATCAGTATATCGTAAAGTTTCCTTCCCTGAGCTAAAGGCTCCGAATTTACCGATTTCAAATAGTCGTTGATTTCGGCTGCTTTGATGCTCTGCCGGCGTGCGAAAGAAATAAGCGATTCTACGGACGTATTTTTTTCGACGAAATGGTCGTATCTTTTTTGTGAAATCAAGCCTATTTTGTAACCGAGGGGAGTCAGTCTGATATCCGCATTGTCTTGCCGGAGGAGTATGCGGTATTCGGCTCGCGAAGTAAACATGCGGTAAGGTTCGTCCACTCCTTTAGTGACAAGATCGTCGATCAGCACTCCGATATAGGCTTCGTCGCGCTGCAATACGATCGCTTCTTCTCCTTTCAGCGTCCGATGGGCGTTGATTCCGGCCATGAGTCCCTGTGCCGCGGCCTCCTCGTATCCGGTGGTTCCGTTTACCTGTCCGGCGAAATACAAGCCGGAAACAAGTTTTGTTTCGAGCGAATGATGTAATTGCGTCGGCGGGAAATAGTCGTATTCGATGGCGTAACCGGGGCGGAATATGTGTAAATCTTCGAATCCCCGGATTTTGTGCAGCGCTTCCCACTGTATATCCCAGGGCAGCGACGACGAAAATCCGTTGATATAATATTCGTTGGTCGATTCTCCTTCGGGTTCCAGGAAGAGCTGGTGCTGTTCCTTGTCGGCAAAGGTCCGAAGCTTGTCTTCGATGCTCGGGCAGTAGCGGGGGCCGATTCCCTTGATGGTCCCGTTGAACAGGGGCGAGCGGTCGAAACCGGTGCGCAGGAGGTCGTGTACTTCGGGCGAAGTGTAGACCAGAAAACAAGGCAGTTGCTGTTTAACTGGTTGTGTGTCAGGTGAAAATGAGAACTTGGCCGGATTTTCGTCGCCGTACTGCGGTTCGAGTATTTCGAAGTCGATCGTGCGTGCGTCGAGACGCGCCGGAGTGCCTGTTTTCATACGCCCGGTTTCGAATCCGACGGCGCGCAGGGATTCCGTGATTCCGTGCGAAGCGGCATCCCCCGCCCTTCCCCCTTCGGCGTGCGAAGTGCCGCAGTGCATCAGTCCTCCGAGAAATGTTCCCGAAGTCAGCACGACGGCGCGGCAGGCGAATTCGATCCCCATCTGAGTTTTTACGCCTTTTATGCGGGGTTTGGCCGCGGAGGTGTCGAAGAGGAGTTCCGTTGCCGCATCCTGCCAGATATAGAGGTTCACGGTATTTTCGAGCGTGTGTCGCCACTGGGCCGAGAAGCGCGATTTGTCGCACTGGGCGCGCGGACTCCACATGGCGGCGCCTTTCGAACGGTTGAGCATCCGGAATTGGATGGTCGTGAGGTCGGTGATGCGTCCCATCTGCCCGCCTAAAGCATCTATCTCTCTGACAATCTGTCCTTTGGCAACTCCTCCTACTGCCGGGTTGCAGGACATCGACGCCATTTTGGTCATATCCATCGTAAGCAGCAGCGTCCGCGAGCCGAGACGCGCCGCGGCCGCAGCCGCTTCGCATCCGGCGTGTCCGCCGCCGATGACTATAATATCGTAGTCGAGTGTCATTCTTCTGGTTTGTTTTCTGTCTGCTGATCGACGCTGCCGGTGTCCCGTCCGGCGATCAGGGCTTCGTAATCCGGTTCGTCCCAATCGATTTCGTTTCCGTCGGGCAAATCCGTGAAGTCCCATTCGATAAGATCCATTTCGCGGACTGTTTCAAGCGGGGCATGAAGACCGAGGTACCGGGGTTTTTCCTGGTCCTCTTCGCTGAACGCGAATACGGCGATTTTGCGCACGGGGTCCACGATGTAGACGTCTACCTGCCGTATATCCGGATAACCGGCCGTTGTGCGGAAGCGGTAGTGCGTGGGGGCGATGCGCTCGAAAGCGTCGATGACCGAGGGATAAGGGCCGTCCATCATCTGCCGGACGAACAGCGATTCGGTGATCCATATCGGATACCAATCGAGCATGTCCACGTAATACTTGCCCCGGTAAGAACATATCGGAATCCAGGCCCGGGGACACTCCTGCAGCGAATAGACCGGGAGCGGTTCGGGATGTTGTTCCTTGAGTAATTCGAGGTATTGCGCGAAAGAATCCCTGTTCCAATCATCGTAACCGGGTGTCGAACACGAGGCGAGCAGGCGATAGGACTCCGATTCCCGGTTTTTTTCGATGTATGCCCTGCAATGCGAGGTGCGGTCGTGTTCGGGATCGTAAACCGATGATTGGTAAAGGAACGTCGTGTCGTTCTCCACGAAAGGCCCGTGCCGTTCGAAATTCCGGCCTGTCGGATTTGCTTCGGGGATGGAATCGCACACGGGGGCGACGGCTGTTTCGGCGACGGCGGAATCGGCGGCAGGCAAGGCTGCCGCGACGCTGTTATCCGTGTTGTCATTCGCTGTCCTGCGCCCCAGGCAGCCGGCGGACAGTAATCCGATAAGAAGAATCAACAGTCGTGTTTTCATGGATTCAGGCGTTATTCTCCGGGTTCTCCCAGAATTTCAGGTATTTATCCTCCTTGCGGTGCATCTGCGCATTGGTGCGGGGGGTCTTGTCGCCCTGTCCGCAGAGGTGCAGTACGCCGTGGACCACTACCCTGCGCATCTCCTGGAGCGTCGTGAATCCGTATCGGCGGGCGTTGTCGGCCACGGTTTCCACGTCGATGAAGACGTCGCCCGAAACCACCCGGGCGTCTTTGCGGTCGCTGTAGTCGAACGTGATGACGTCGGTGAAATAGTCGTGCCCCAGGTACTGGCGGTTCATCTCCAGCAGCCGCTGCGCCGAACAGAAGATGTAACTCACGTCGCCCAGTTCATACCCTTCCTCCTGCGCGACCCGGCGGAGCCATTCGGCGGTCAGCCGCTTCCGGGGCAGCCGGTAATTGCAATCGTCCGTGTAATATTTGACAGCCATTTTTCCGTTGTTTTCAGGTTTTATACGATTCGTCCGGGCTGTTCCGCCGCGGGGTGCTGTGCCGGCTTTCCGGTTCGGGCGGGGTCCCGTGCATTGCCGGGTCCGGGAGTCTGCCTGCGGATGCCGTCCGCGGGGCTTGGGAAGCCGTCCGGCCGTATGTCGTCCTCATGTTATTTCTTGAAACAGTTCTCGGCGCGGAGCTTCTCCCCCGGATTGGGCGGATAGATGCTGAAGACGAGTTTGTACTCCGTCTCCATGGTCATGATGTTCACCGCCGAACCGATGGTTCCCAGCTGTGCGTTTCTCGCCACTTTCTGGCCCTTCTCGACGCAGATCGACCCCATGTTGGCATAGGAGGTTATGTATTCGCCGTGCGCTACGTAAACGTCGTATTTGTTGGTGATGCGGTTGCGCTTAACGTCCACGACCTTGCCGTCGTAAATCGAAATGACGTGCGCCCCCTTGGGACCCGTGATTTCGGCCATGTTCTCCCGGTAACGCTTCACGCGGCCTGCCGTGACGGGAAGCCGCAGACCCGTGGTCTTGGTCGAGAACGAATCGCCCTCCTTGTTGCCTTTGGTGAGTTTGCGCAGTTCGCTGATGGCTACGCCGAGCTGCTGCTCCTGCGATATTTTGCGCTGGAGAGCCGTTTTCTCTTTCTGGGAGAGCTGCCGGATGCTGGTGCGGGCGTTGCGGGCGTCGCGTTCGAGTTTCTGCTTCTGCGCCGTCAGTTTGAGCGTTACCGAGTCGAGCGACCGTTTGCGGCGGTCGAGCAGTTCCTTCTCCTCGGCGACCTGTTTCGAGAGCGCCGCGATGTCCTGCAGTTTGCGTTCGCGCATCGACGCCACTTCCCGCAGGTTGGTGATCTTGCGGGCTATGTCGGCGAAGTCGCGCGACGAGAAGATATAAGTCAGATAGTTGTTGTGCTTGTAGTTGCGATAGGCTTCGCGCACCATTTCGGCATATTGGGTCCGGTTGCGGTCCAGCGATTTGCCGAGGTCCCCGGCGACGCTGTCCGTGCGGCCGATCTCCTCGCGCAGCAGGCGGGCCTGCTTTTCGGTCTCTTCGAGCAGCTGGTTCCGCGAGTCTATCTGGCGGGCCAGCCGGCTCACGCGCTCCTCGGTGGCTGTGCGTCCCTCCTTGAGTTTCGAGATTTCACGCTCTTCGGCGGCGATTTTCTGCTCCAGGGCCGCGATTACCCGCTTCTGCTCCTCGATCTTGCGGTCGCCCTGTGCGGCGGCCGTAAAGGCGGTGAACAGCAGGAAAAGGGTCAGTATGCAGCTTTTCGTCGGCTTCATCGCATTTGTCGGATTACTCTTTTTTGGCTTTGCTTTCCGTTATCCGGCGCTCGATCCGGTCGGCGTCGTAGCCTTTTTCAAGGGCTTTGCGCCAGTATATCTCGGCCATGAAATTCTCGCCCATCGCCTTCAGGATATCGCCGTAGTGGACCAGCAGCGCCGCGCTTTCCTGCGCATCGAGGGCGACGGCCTGCTGCATGATTTTCTTCGCTTCGTCCACACGTCCCAGCTTGAAAAGCACCCAGGCGTGGGTGTCGAGGTAGGTGGGATTATTGTCCGTGAGGGCCGTGGCGCGGCTGGCCATGGTGAGCGCCTTTTCCAGGTCGCGCTCTTCGAGCGAGAGGAAATAGGCGTAATTGTTCAGCACCATGGCGTTGTCGGGGTTGTAACGCAGGCTCTTGTCGTAGGCTTTGTAGCACTGCTTCATGGCCGAACGGAACGAACCTTTGCGGCTGATCTGCACGAAATCCTCGTCGTTGTCGGACTCCCCCGCCGTGGCTTTCTGGTGCCAGGTGTCGCCGATCATTCCCCAGATCGCGCCGCGCAGCGAATCGGTGTGCGCATAACGGAGCGATTGTTGATAGGCTTTTATCGCTTTGTCGTATTGCTTGGTGTAATTCAGCACATGCCCTTTCGAGAGCTGGAAATCGATCTGTCCGGGGAAGAGTTCCAGCGCCCGGTTGATGTAAAGGGCCGCCGAATCGGGATGCTGGAGATAGCTCTCGATGTCGATCACCGAACGGTAGTAGCTTTCGACGGGCGGCTGGTCGTCGAGATGGAGTTTGTAGAGCGCCAGCGCCTGTTCCAGTTCGCCCGAGGCGATCAGGTGTTTGGCGTAGAGTTCCACCACCCGCCGGTCCTGCGGATAGCGCACGGCCAGCGTCGAAGCCAGCGCGTTGAGCTGGATGTAATATTCGCGGTAGAACCGCATGTCGGACGTGAGCTGCTCGAAGCGTTTGATCTTGGCGTCGAGCGGCATCTGGTCCGAGTCGAAGAGCCGCTGGGTGATGTTGAGTACCGACCGGTAGTCGCGGCGTCCGTTGTAGTAGTCGGCCAGCGACATCAGCGTGGCGACGCTGGTCGAGTCGATCTGCATGGCGCGGTCGTACTCCGCCAGTGCCAGCGAATCTTTGTTCAGAATCGCATAAAGGTCGGCCAGCACCACATGGTGCTGGGCTTCGTAAGGAACCGCTTCGACCATAGCTTTGGCTTCATCGACGGCTTTGTCCAGCTGCCGCGTGGAGATCAGCAGCTGGCGTTTCATCGCGCTCAGCATCGGGATCCGCCCGAAACGGAGTTCCGCCGAGTCGAGCATGGCGATGGCCGAGTAAGGCTGCTGTGCCTGCTCGTAAAGCGCCGCCAGAAGCCGGTAGTTGTCGGGGTTCTGCGGCTCCTCGGCGCGCAGGCGCTTGTAAACGCCGAGCGCTTCGGGGTAGCGCTGGGCGAAGATCAGGGCCTGTCCGAGGAACTGATGATACCATTTGTTCGTCGTGTCGAGCAGGTAGGCGCGGCGCGCCAGCTCCACGGCCTGGTCGGGCGTGGAGTACATGCCGTTGGTGGCCATTTCGTAATAGGCCGGCGCGTAGGTCGAGTCGATGCGGATCGCCTCGGTGAGAAGCTTCCGCGCCCGGACCGAATCGTGAAAAATGGTATTCTGTTTGATGGCTTCTGTATAGAGCCAGACGCTGCGCAGCGAATCGGAACAGTCGTCGGGTACGGCCGCGGCGGGTCCCCTCCCCGCGGCGAAAGCCGTGCAGAAGAGTACGCAGAGTGCCGTTGTCGCTGTCAGACGTTTCATGGATCGGGGTTTTAAAGTGCCGTATCGAACTGGTGGAGGAACCGCACGTCGTTTTCGAAATAGAGACGCAGGTCCTTCACGCCGTATTTGAGCATTGCGATGCGCTCAATACCCATGCCGAAGGCGAATCCCGAATATTTTTCGGGGTCTATATCGTTTGCTTTCAGTACGTTGGGATCGACCATGCCGCAGCCCATGATTTCGAGCCAGCCCGTGCCCTTGCAGACCGGGCAGCCC
>CAKVKI010000098.1 GCA_934754975.1 uncultured Alistipes sp.
CATACGGCTCATGTCGTCGGGATGTGTCGCGGCGAGATATTCGTCGGGAGCGATCACTTTTTCGGAGTGGAAATCGTTCACCGGGTCGTTGAATGCCCGGAACTGCGCGGTCTCCACATCGAAATCCCAGTAGGACATGCCGACGTTCTTGAACGTAAGTTCCATTTTGTAATTCCGCTCCTTAAGCTCTTCATTCAGTTGGTGGAGCTTGGAGATATTCTGCCGGAATCCCGTGAACCGGACGATACCCCCGTTCTCGTCGCGCTCGAACGGAACGCCTATGACATTGCAGTACTGCCACGCCTCGTCGTACTTCGTCTGCATCCGGCAGGAGAAATCGATACGCAGTTCTTTGCCCGACAACATGGACTGTATGGCGTCGTTGGCATAGGAGCGGTCGTCCGGATGAATAACGTCCAGATACTCAGGCACCCCCACCAGTTTATCGGCGGCATAATCGTTGACCGGATCGTTATAGGATTCGAATTTCCCGGTACGCACGTCGAAATCCCAATGGACGATATTGCTGACCTGCATGGCCAGCTCGCGTTTGGCGATCAGGTCCTGCGTTTTCCTGGTCATCAGCACCTTCTCCGTCACATCCATCTGCGTTCCGACGATCAGCAATTTTCCCCGGTGTTCGGAAGAGAGCCGCATCCTGCTTTCGTAATAACGGTAGCGGTTCTCCTGCGCATCGTAAAAACGCAGGTTTATCTGTCCCTGCGGCACCTCCTTGTTTATCAACCGGGAAAAAAGGTCCATCAGCTGGTCGTAATCCTGCGGGTGCAGCATTTCCCGCATCTCCGCGTGGCTCAGGGCGTCCTTCGCAAGCGTGTCTCCGTACAACGTGCTGAATGTCTTTTTGTTCACATTGTACACCCAGGAGGACATATTGGCAGCGTCCATGGCCATTTCGAGATTTTTCTTGCTCTCCTCCGTACGGAACTCCGCTTCCTTCGCGTCCGTCACGTCATTGGCCAGCAGGATATGCCCGATAATCGCCTCTTTCTTATTCCGGATGGGAATTACCCGGGCTTCATAAATCATGGTGTTCTGATTCCGGGTCGAGAAATACGCATCGCTGTTGATGCGGTCGAAGTCGTACTCGAACTCCAGGACAATATCCTCACCGGCCCGTATCTTCGCCAAAAGTTCCGCGTCGCAATAAGGACTGTTGAAAAGATTCACCTTGTTCACCACCGTCTTGCGGTCGTCCACGCCGTACATACGCAGTGCATGATCGTTAATACGGCGCAGCAAACCGTTCGTGTCATAAATTTCGATTCCGATCGGTAAACGGGCGTATACGCTCTCGGTGAACAGGATCTGGTCCTGCAACATTTCCGACATTTCCTGCTCGAAAGACATCTCGCTGCTTTCGGGGGAAGCCGTTTCAAATGGTTCCATTTATAGCTTGTTTTCTTCGGTTATTCATTTAATCTTCGGGACAGCGGAACTGCGTCCGGACGAATACGGCCGGAGCATCGTCAATAATCGGTTCACCTATTTACAAAGGCAGTGCATCGGCTTCGAACGGGTTTTACATTATACGGCAGGTTCCAAAAAGTGCGGCGGCAAGGCGGCTTAGCGCGTAACATGGATCGTCCGCCTGTATTCCGAGGGCGACATGCCCGTATGCAGGCGGAAAAAACGGCTCAGCGAAGACTGATTGGCGAATCCGGCCCGCCGGGCCACATCCTTTATATCGAGAGTCGCGTCCCGGAGCAGGGTTTTTATCTCTATAACGACGTAATCCGCAATCATCTCATGGGCGGATTGGCCGTTCACTTCCTGTATGACTTTGGTCAGGTATACGGAAGATATACACAATTTATCGGCGTAGAAAGTGACCTCTTTACGCATTTTATGATGTTCGCCGACCAGCATGGCGAATTTAAGGGCGATGTTTTCCTTGTTGGTATTCACGAAAGGCCGCTTCTTTTGGCTCGTCTTCTTTTGAAAAAGGACATAAAAATCCCAGTAATAAATCCGCAGCAGATGCAGAATGGTCTCCCGCAGGAAAACAGGATCGTCATTGCTGCCCCTGAAACTGATTGCCCGGCAAAATCCCAGAAACCGCTTTCGGTCCCCGTTGCTTACGTGATACCGGAAATTTTTCCGCATATAGAAGAAAAAATCCGGGGTTATCTTCCCCAGCCCGCTCATGATGTCGAGGAACATAACCTTGTCGACTTTGAAAAAAGTCATGGAAAAGTCGTCGCTGATCTCGCGAATCGACACCAGCTGCAACGGAAGAATCGTTACAATATCGTTTTCGGAAATCAGGCTGCGCACTGAAAAAACCTCTATTACAGCGCTACCTCCCGTACAAATCCCGCTAAAACCCTCCTCCTGATATAACTCGTGTTCAGTCACGGGAAGAGACGAGATATCGGTATATATTTGGAAATTATAACCCATTTATTTTTTTGTTGCATTAAATATACGACATTCATTTTTCACGCATGTTCTTATTGCAAAAATTGAACTCTAATGGCAAATTTCAGTATCAAAAAACACGAGAAAAACGAGAAAAATATCCCGGCAGCACTCGCTAAAAAGCATGCAGCATAACATCGCGGAAGTTTATCCGTGCAGAGAGGAGGAGGGGGGGGGCTGTACAACAACCTTGAGCAGGAGATGCAGAAGCAGGCGGCAAGGAAACCCGTAAAGAAAGTTGCGAAAAATGAGATAAATAAAACGGTATTTCGCGCCGCGACCATTACGCTGCCAACAAGTGAGCAAGGGAATCAAGTTTGAAAGTTCATGCCGAAACAAAATATTTTACTATCTTTGAATTCATTGGGAACTTGCGTTACTGATCGACCACAAACTTACACTCCGTCTCATGAAACATCTTCCGGCTGGCATCGTCCTCTTCCTCCTGGCCCTTTTACCCGCGCCCAGCATCGGGGCGCAAAGCAACAGACAACAGAAAAAAGATTCGCTGCGGCTGGTCATCGCCCGCACGGAGGGCGCCGAGCAGCGGCTGGCGCGTCAGGAACTGGCGCGAATTTACCTGATCGAGGTGCGCAAGGAGGGCGTGATCGATACGCTTTTGACCCTCTACGACACAATCGAGACCGACGCCCGGCAGCAGGGCGAGGTCGCCGTGGAAGGAACGGCCAAAGCCAACCGAATCGGAGCCTATGCGAGCAAGAGTCTCTTCGGAAAGGTAATCGACGAGGCTCCCGCCGTGCTGGAGTTCTTATCCGCAAACGGGTTGTGGAAAGACTATTACCAGACTTCGATGCAGCTGGCGGACGCCTACCGCCGCACCGGGGACCTCGACCGGGGACTTCAGGAGGCCGAGCGGTTCTACGCCCATGCCAAAACACGCGGGGATCGCGCCGGAATGGGCATGGCGCAGCTGACCCTGTCGCGCATCTATTCCGGGCAGCGGCGTTTCTCGGATGCCGAAACCTGTCTGCGCGAGTGCATCGACCTGCTGGAGGACGAGCGGCCCTACCTGAACTACCTGGCCACGGCCTATAATAACCTTGCGACCAATCTGATCGGCCAGCAGCGCTACGACGAGGCCCTCGAGGTGGCCCGTGCGACGGAGGAGGTGAACCGCCGCTACGAAGAGGCGTCGCACATGCCGCAGCCGTCGGCATGGGGCAACCTATGGGTGACCTATACGGACATCTACCGCCAGACGGGGAAGTACGACCTGGCCCAACGCTGCATCGACCGCATGGACAGCCTGAGCCGCGGGGCGCTCAAGATGTACAAGGAGCGCGGGCACGTCCTCTACGGGCAGAAACGCTACCGCGAGGCGCTCGAAATGCTCGACCGGGCGGCCGAGGCGTCGCCGGGCAACCTGGAGGTCAAGTCTCTGAAGCTGATGACGCTGGCCCAGTTGCAGGAGGCGGACAAGGCGGTCGAACTGTTCAGCGAAGTGGTCGGCGACCTGGAGAAAAACTACAATGAGGCGTTCGCCTCGCGGCTCGACGAGGTGCGCACGCAGTACGAGGTGGACAAGTACGCAGCCGAGAAGGAGCGCAACCGCAACTACTTTCTCTTCGCGCTGGGCGGCTGCGTGCTGCTGGCGCTGCTGCTGGGGGCGACCTGTTACTACAACCGCGTCATTACGCACAAAAACCGCGGTCTTTACCGGCAGATTCGGGAACAGGACCGCCTCGAGGAGCAGTTGGCCCGGATAACGCGTGAATACGAAACGGCGGTGACGGCCGGGAAATCTTCGGACGATGCCGTGTCGCAGCCCGTCCTTCCCGGCAGCCGTTCGCAGCGCGAACTGGTCGGGCGGCTGCGCGAATACCTTTTGGCGGACAACCACCTTGCCGATGCGGACACGGGCCGCGAGGCCATCACTGCCGCGCTCGGCACCAACCGCAGCACGCTCACCGAAGCGGTCAGGGCCGTGGCGGACAAAACGCCCATGGAATACATCCGCCAGCTGCAGGTCGAGGAGGCGCGGCGGCTTCTGGACAACCATCCCGAACTGACCGTCGAGGCGGTCGCCTACAACTGCGGGTTCAACATCCCGAGTACGTTCTACCGCCTCTTCCGCAAACAGTACGGCATCAGCCCCGCCGAATACCGGAAGGTCGCGGGTTCCGCCGACCGATAGACTTCACCGGACGTAAAAACCGAAGCACGGATCGCTCCGTGCTTTTTTTGCGCCCTGCCGTCACCGCCCCATGCCCGAAAGGGCCTTCCGAGGGGCAAATCCTGTCAGAATGCCACAAAATCCTGACAATTTGCAATAACTTTTACGGCTTCCCGCCCCCATCTTTGCAACGACATCAGAACCCAAATCATTCAATTCCTTTTTCTAAATCTCACCATTATGAAAAACCTCATTTATCTTATTCTGTCGGGAGCCCTTGCGCTCGCCTCATGCAGCAAGGACGATCCGGCGCCGGTCGAGGTCGGCGAAGTGAAGCTGAACAAAACCACCCTTACCCTTGCTGTCGGCGAGGAGCAGACCCTCACGGCGACCGTCCTGCCCGACAATGCCGAAAATAAAACCGTTGCGTGGAGCAGCAGCGACACAAAGATAGCCACGGTCAGCGACGCCGGTCTCGTAAAGGCCGTTGCCGTGGGTTCGGCGACGATTACCGCCACGGGGGGGGGTAAATCGGCAACCTGCGCCGTCACGGTGGAACCGATCACGGTCGAAAGTGTGACGCTCGACAAAACGGAGCTGACGCTCAAACCCGGCGACAGCGAAACCCTCACGGCGACCGTCCTGCCCGACGATGCCGAAAACAAAACCGTTGCGTGGAGCAGCAGCGACACGAAGATAGCCACGGTCAGCGACGCCGGTCTCGTAAAGGCCGTTGCACCCGGTTCGGCGACGATCACGGCCCGTGCCGGCGGTCGTTCGGCGACCTGCACGGTCACGGTCGAGCCGATCGCGGTCGAAAGCGTCACGCTCGACAAAAAGGAGCTGACGCTGCACCGCGGCGACAGCGAAACCCTCACGGCGACCGTCCTGCCCGACGATGCCACCGATCCGAAGGTCGTATGGACGACGAGCGACAAGGCGATAGCCACGATCAGCGACGCCGGTCTCGTGACGCCCGTTGCACCCGGCAAGGCGACGATTACCGCCACGGCCGGTGCCCAATCGGCAACCTGCACCGTCACGGTCGAGCCGGATGTGTATGTAGTAGGTAAAGATTTCAACACGGACCTCAGGCAATCTAAATCCTTCTTGTGGAAAAACGGCGTGCCGACCCCGCTTCCGTTCACATCGACCACTTCCATTTTTGTATCCGAAGGGGATGTGTATGTAACAGGATGGTACCTGGATGAGAATAACGAGTTTATTTCTGCGTTGTGGAAGAACGGCGAAATCACTCGACTCGAAACCCCCGAGGGAGTATCGAAGAGCGGTAGTAGGACAAATAGCGTTTTCGTTTCCGGAGGAGATGTATATGTGGTCGGAGGCAAAGGGAATTATGAGGCCGTTTTATGGAAGAACGGGCATCCCGAACTCCTTACTACAAAAGGGACCTCCCATTGCGTCTTCGTTTCGGGCCAGGATGTCTATGTGGCCGGCAACAGACAGAACGCAACGAAAGGTTTTATGGCCGCCTACTGGAAAAACGGTACTGCGGTCGACCTGACGGACGGAGCCGCTTATGGAAGGGTTTACTCGATCGCGGTGGCAAAGGGTACGGTCTATGCGACCGGAACCGAGGACATTGAAGAGACGATCGGATGGCTCTGGACGGACGGGGTTGAAACTTCTCTGGAAGGAACTCGGGTCTATCCCTATGCAATAACCGTTTCAGAAAAGGGGGATGTCTATATAGCAGGTGAAATTGACCGAAAAGCCATACTTTGGAAGAACGGAGAAAGGACAGAACTTTCGAATGCAGGGTGGGCTAAGTCGGTCTTCGTCTACGGCGACGACGTGTACGTGTCGGGAAGTGACGGTCGTAGGCATGCATGCTTGTGGAAGAACGGCGTGATGGAACTTCTGCCGGACGGATATGAGGGGCAATCTGTCTTCGTGTATTGACCGACGGCAACGATACGGGAGGGGCGGAAACACGCCTCCCCGTATCGTTTGCAAAAACAGGACAGCCGCAACGGGCGGACAAGGAGCGCAGGCTCCCATCGGCAAGCACGGACCGCTCCGTGCTTTTTTTGTGCCCTGCCGTCACTGCCCCCATGCCCGAAAGGGCCTTCCGAGGGGCAAATCCTGTCAGAATGCCACAAAATCCTGACAATTTGCAACAACTTTTACGGCGTTCTCCTCCCATCTTTGTAACAAACAAAACAAGCTATGAACGAGTGGATAATCCTGATGGCCCTTGTGGTCGCCGCCTTGTCGCTTGCGGCAATCGGCCTGGTCTGCTGCCGCTGCCGGCAGATGGAGCGGGAAAAGAACCGCGGACTGGTGCAGGCCGTGCGCGAACAGGACCGGATCGCCCGCGAACTGGAGCAGGCCCGCATCGAAAAAGAGACGCTCGAGCGGGTACTCGAAACAAAATTCGCGGCAGCAGCCGAAACCGCCGCCGCGAAAAACGATGACAATTCCTAAAAAACACCCGATATGAAAAAACTATTCGCACTGTTGATTCTGCTCATCCCGACGTTCGGCTTCGCACAAGCGGCCGCCGACAGCACCATCACATTCCGGTTCGTCGCCGCCAATGACATGTTCTACATCCCCTGGTCGGGCAACGGCGCGGAACTGGAACGGCTCTATTCGCTGATCGACACGTACCGCACCCCGATCGCCGAGGGAACGATGCCCGTGCAGGTGGACGGCTACTGCGCGTCGCTGCCCACCGCAAAAGAGAACCTGCACACGGCATTCGTCCGCGCCAACCGCGTGAAGTCGGAGCTGATAACGCGCAAAGGGCTGAAAGAGGCCGACTTCATCACGGTCAATCACGCCGGGGCATACGACGGCAACAAGGATGTCGTGGTCGTGACGCTCCGCATCCCGGCCCCGGCGAAAGCCGAACCCGTCCGTGAGGAGCCGAAAACGGAGAAATCCGCCCCAGAACCCGCGCCGGAACCCGCGCCCGCCGTGGAGCCGCAGCCGCAGCCGGCCCCGGCCCCTGAAATACAGCCCGCCCCCGCAGCGGAACAACCTGCCGCGGCGCCGGCTTCGCCGTACCGGTTCGCCGTGCGGACCAATATGCTGTACGACGCCCTGCTGCTGCCGACCGTCGGCGTGGAGTGGCGTGTGAACCGCGACTGGGGCGTCAGGCTCGACGGAAGCCTCTCGTGGTGGGGCGGCAAGCACGGCAAAGTACAAAAGATCTGGCTGCTCAACCCCGAAGTGCGGTGGTACCTGCTGCGCGACAAACGCTTCTATGTGGGCGTGTCGGGCAGCTACGGACGCTACAACCTCTACAAATACGCGCTGGGCGGCCTGTTTTCCAATGACACCGGCTATCAGGGCTCGTTGTGGAGCGCCGGGGCGGTCGTCGGCTACCAGCTCCGCCTCTCGCGCCGCTTCTCCGTGGATTTCAACCTCGGGCTGGGCTATACCCGTTCCGAATACGACAGTTTCGGGATAACCGACGGCGTGCGGATTTATAAGGAGCGCGACCGGACCAAAAATTTCTGGGGCCCGACGCAGGCCGGAATCAGCCTCGTGTGGACAATCGGAGGAAACAAATAACGTAAAATACAGATATATGAAAACAACAAGCATTTTTACAGGTTGCCTCTTGTGCGCCTCACTCCTTTTTATGGGTTGCGTAAAAGACACCATCCAGATGGCGCAACCGACGGTAACAATCACCGGAACTTACGAATTGTACAAAGGCGAAGCGCTCGGCACACTGACACTCACGGGTACAGCCCAACATGAAGGCAATCCGGTGGAGGGTACGCTGGCATGGAAAGACGCTTCAACAATCTACCCGGACGCCGGCGAGCAGCCGGCCGCATGGATATTCACTCCCGCCGACGAAGCCCTGTATGCCAAAGCAGAGGGAGAAACCAAAGTAACCGTGCTTCTCAATAACTACACGGTAACAATCACCGGAACCTATGCATTGTACAAAGGCGAAGAACTCGGCACGCTGACACTCACGGGTACTGCCATGTATGAAGGCAATCCGGTGGAGGGTACGCTGGCGTGGAAAGACGCTTCGACAACCTACACGGACGCCGGTGAGCAGCCGGCCGTATGGATATTCACTCCCGCCAACCTGTCCCGGTATACTCCGGTCGAAGGAGCAACCGAAGTAACCGTGAATCCCGATATCTATGTATGTGGATACAGAAATATGCCCAATGGCGGCGATTACATCAACACGATATGGAAAAATGGGAAAGAACTCTACACCCTGCCCCTTTCCAGGAATACAATTAACTCACTTGCGGTTTCAGGCGATGATGTCTACTCATGCGGACATGAAAATATCGAATCGGGCCCGAACGGAAAGACAGTGGGTAAAGTATGGAAAAACGATCAGACGCTCTACACGCTGGAAGAAGGAAGTGAATTTACTTTAGCTCATTCCCTGACGATTGCCAATGGTAAGATATATACATCCGGAGTCCAGAGGCTCCCGACAGGTAAAACAGTGGTTAAAGTATGGGAAAACGGAATAAC
>CAKVKI010000099.1 GCA_934754975.1 uncultured Alistipes sp.
CGTTTGGTCTGTTCCGACTCTTCACGCTCGGCCCACAGTTCGTCGATCTCGGCGGCCGTATAGTCTGTGTATTTCTCATAGTGTACGACGGCTTCCAGCGGCAGGCGGTCGGTCAGTTCGGGCGACTCGTCGGGATAGCCCAGGACGATGGTCGTCAGCGGAATTACGCCCTTCGGAAGTTCGAGTATCTCGGCGATCATCCCGGCCGTGTAGATCGTCGTACCGAGGTAACAGATGCCCAATCCGTGCAGCTCGGCTTCGATGCAGAGGTTCTGGGCGGCAAGCAGGGCGTCCGTCGAAGCGTTCAGGAACCATGCGAAGTTGTCGTATGCGGGATCGGCGTCGCGCTGCTGGCACCACATCGAGAAACGGTGTACATCGGCGCAGACCGTCACCACGCACGGCGCCTGCGTCACCATCGGCTGGTTGAAGTGGCACGGAGCGAGTTTCCCGCGCAGGGCCGCATCGCGCGTCACGACAAGCGAATAGAGCTGCATGTTGCCGCAGGTCGAAGCCCGAGAAGCCGCTTCCAATATCTCCTGCAGAAGCTCTTCGGGAATGGGTGTGGAGCAGAATTTACGTATCGAACGATGCTTGAAAAGCACACTTTTCATGGATTTTGTATTTTATCGGTTCTGTATAAAACGATACAAGCGTCCGCCGGTCCGGGCGAATGCGCTTATTTTCCACAAAAATAGTAAAACTTTTAGAAGTTTTATTATTTTTGCGATGATATAACCACTATCCGGGATGCTGGTAACATTCGTAAAATACGAGGGAGCAGGCAATGATTTCATCCTGATCGACGACCGCGAAGAGCTGTTCCGCGCGGACGCAGGGCTGATTGCGGCCTTGTGCGACCGCCACTTCGGCATCGGAGCCGACGGGCTGATGACCCTGCGGCGCAGCGCCGAACTGGACTGCTCGATGCGCTATTACAATGCCGACGGTTCGCTGGGCGAAATGTGCGGCAACGGCGCACGGTGCTTCGCGCTCTTCGCCGAACATCTGGGTATCGGCGGCGAAACCAAATATTTCGACGCCACAGACGGCATGCACACCGCACGCATACGCCGTGCAAAGAACATGACGGGCGAAATCGAGCTGGGCATAATAAATGTATCGGGAATCCGCAGCGGCGGAGGCTGGTGGTTCCTCAATACGGGCGTACCCCACTATGTGGAGTTCGTGGAGGGGCTGGACGGCATGGACGTGAACAGTCTGGGACGGATGATCCGTCACGATACGGTGCGTTTCCCGCAGGGAACGAACGTCAACTTCGTAGAGATCGCAGGCGACGGCGAAATACGGATGCGGACCTATGAACGCGGCGTCGAAAACGAAACGCTGGCCTGCGGCACGGGAGCCACGGCCGCAGCGATCATAACGAACTATGCTTTGCAGTACGAAACGACCAAATACCGAATCAAAGTGCCCGGAGGAGAGTTGAGCGTACGCTTCTCGCATGAACCCGGCACACAAACCTATACGGATATCCGGCTTACGGGACCCGCACGACGGGTTTTCAGAGGGGTATTCGAAACCGACAATTTTCTAAACCACTCATCTTTTCCCACCCATGAAAACACAAAAGGGAATTCGCGAACATGAAGCGGACGAACTTCGGAAGGCCAAACGTCTCGAACCGATACGTAAAAGCGGCAAGGAGCGGCACTCGCTCTACCGTTCGATCGACGACGAAGAGGAGGAAGAAGAACTCATGCCCCGGCGCGAATCCGTACTCGACTACCTCGACGACCAGGACGAGGAGTAACCCCTGTAATCATGACTGAAAAATTTATTATGGCCGGGGGCACAGCCCTGCATGTTTGCGACTCGCAGACCGGAGACAAATGCGTCGTTCTGCTGCACGGCTACCTCGAATCGCTGCTCGTCTGGGAGGATTTCATACCTTATTTATATAAAGAAGTGCGCGTGGTGACGCTCGACCTGCCGGGGCACGGCATTTCGGTCGTGACCGGCGCGGTCCACACGATGGATTTCCTGGCCGACACGGTAGCCGACGCGCTCAAAGCCCTCGGCATCGGGCGCTGTACGCTCGTGGGCCATTCGATGGGCGGATACGTGGCGCTGGCTTTCTGCGAACGCCATCCCGAAATGCTCGACGGCGTGGTGCTGCTCAGCTCCACGCCCAATCCCGACACGCCAGAGAAGGCCGAAAACCGCCGCCGGGAGATCGCGCTCGTCGAGGCGGGAAAGAAAGACATGCTGGCGCGGGTAGCTCCGGCGGCGGGATTCGCCGAAGAGAACCGCGCCCGGATGCGGGACGAAATCGAAGACCTGACCGAGCAGGTTTTCATCACCGAGGACGAAGGGATCGTCGCCCTGCTGAACGGCATGATCGCCCGCAGGGACCAGAACGAAATGCTGCGCACGTCGAAGGTGCCGCAGCTCTTTATCCTCGGCAGGAAGGACGGGTACATCCCGCCCGAAGCGGCCGAAAAAATGGTCTCGGAACACCCGCAGGCGAAGGTCGTATGGCTGGAAAACTCGGGACACATGGGATTCCTCGAAGAGCCTGAGGCCGCGGCCCGGGCGATACTGGATTTCGTGCTGAAATAACGCCTCACCCCCCCAAACACACAATCCCAAACAATAATGACAAGAAAACACTTCCACCGGCTCATCAGCCGTATCTACCTGATTGCAATCGCACTATGCATTTTAACCGCCCCTATTTGCCAATATTTCCACTTCGGCGGCAACAGCCGGATTAGTTTGAAACTACTCGCCCTTTTCGAAATTTGGATTTTTCTATTTCCTGCAGTGGCGACCTGCATCATTGCGGGACTGGTCCGCCTGACCAACAAAGTCGAGTCTCTTTCAGAGGAGGAACGTCGGCAGAGTTTCGTGGAACGCTTGTCGAAAACCCAGCTTTTCATACCACTATCGCTGTTGCTGGTGTTTCTGCCCCTGCCGTACGTCTTCATCGCTTTCTCATCCCAAAGTTCGGCTCCGGGGTTCTGGGTACTCTACATCTTCATTGCGGCACATCTTTTTATTGCCTGGCTGCTGGTACTTCTCCTGCGCAGGACCACCCGCATCCGAAAAACCGGCTGGAAAATAGCGCTGCTCCTGCTTTTCATGCTGTCGCCCATCGCATATGGTTTCGTCTCGGCCATCGCATACGACTTCACCTCGGGGTGCGCCGTCTATTTTTCGGAATGGAATCGCCGCTCAGCATCGGACGACCCGGAATATACGGACTCGCAGCAGGAGGCCCCGGACTGCACTGACGAAGAGGTTGTCGTGAGTGAAGAAAACACAGAACGTCGTGCCGACGACGCTATGTATATCTACAACGAATACGATTGGTTTACACAGGGTGAAAACGACGTTTATTCTTTGGTGATAGCCTGCGGCGGAATGCTGGAATACAATCCGAATGCGATTTATACGCGTTGTATCCTAACGAGTTCCGACGATATAAGCGACGAAAAATACAGGGAACTCGCGGCAAGGGACAGCATGCACTTCGTCGTCAGACAGCGGTTAAGCCGCTTTTACCATCAGGTATTCCACTCGGACTATGAGGATTTCGATTCGGAGGATTTCGATACGATGGTCCGGTGGATGAAAAAAGCGCTGCTGAAAAGGAAGGGCGCTATCGATTATAATTTCTTTGCCAAAAGGGTCGACATGCTCGATCTGGCATGGCGGGAACTGAACGCACTGGGTGAAAAGAACGGCAGGGACGCCTTCAGCGACATTTACGACTATGCGAACGGGGAAGACACGAATTTGCTTTGGAGAGAATACGGCGACTACATCACCAATCCCTATGTACGCTACACAGTCGACAGAAATTCCGACGATCAATATCTGCTGCTTTGGGCTTATACGTTCTGGGGGCGGCGTTCCAACGACGGAACCAGTGCCAAGTGGCGCATACTCCTCGATCAGATACTCGACGTGTATCCGAACAAGTTTTATCCTGAGGAAACGGTCCGCAGCCAGACCCGCAATATAGCCAGGGCCAAAGAGAGGGCTACCGATTTTATCGAATGGTACAAAGCCAATTACTGGTCGTTCAGGGAGCTGAAAGCTGCAAAATACGATGACGAAGGCAAACTCGTAAAACTCGACCGGGATGAACTCGGCAAATACGTTCACGCACTGAAGCAAAGCGATTACCTCACGCCCGACCTGCTCAAGAGTCTGGAAACGACTTTCGACCGGATGGCCGACAGCGTTAAAACAGGCAAAATAGGCAGCGAACAGGGCGAGTGGCTCCGCAAGGATCCGCTGATCGACAACTACCACGCCATCGCCGAAAAGATGGACCCGATAACCTGGGAAGTGGACTTTATCTGGGATACCAGACGGCAGGAGATGCGACTTACCTCATCGGACGGGAATCTGAATGCCACGGTCAAAGGTATAGACGACCAATGGATGATCGACTGCTTTTGCTTTTAACCATGCCCGCGAATATATCCGGCAAATAAATTTGCCGGAAACTGGAATTGCCTATATTTGCAAAATGGATATTCCCGGCGCAGACTAAACCGATCCTCGACGAACCGCGCCTCATCGGTTCCGGCAGGATATAAAACTTTAGAACGATGAACGAAGAGATGAAATTCTGCCAGAGCTGCGGCATGCCGATGCAGGCGGCGGGCGATTTCGGCACGGAAGCCGACGGCAGGCCGAGCGCGGATTACTGCGTCTACTGTTTCAGGAACGGGACTTTCACCGAAGAGTGTACGATGGAGGAGATGATCCAGCGCTGCGCGCAATTCCACGAAGAGTTTCGCGACGAAAACGGTAAAAGTTATACCCGCGAAGAGTCGGTCAGGCTGATGCGGGAGTATTTTCCGTCGCTCAAACGCTGGAATAAATAACAAAACGGGCCGGAAATACCGGTCCGTTTTTGTATCCGCCAAAGAATAGCGTTATATTTGTCCCTGAAAAACCGGCAAACACAAACCGAACATAATTGAAATGAAGAAACTTTTCTTTTTAGGCGCGGCCCTGCTCCTGTGCGCGATGTGGCCCGCAGACTCCGCCGCACAGCTGAGGATCGGCGGCAAGAAACTCAACACCGGAAAATTGCTCGACGCGGGCAAAGATGTCGCCAAAGCCGTGACGCTAAGCGACAAGGACATCGCCGAGCTGAGCCGTGAAGCGGTCGAATGGATGGATGCCAACAATCCCATAGCGGACGAAACGACTGAATACGGCGCACGTCTCAAGCGGCTGACCGAGGGGATCGCCGAGGTCAACGGACTTCCGCTCAACTTCAAAGTCTACCATGTCGTGGACGTCAACGCCTTCGCCTGCGGCGACGGTTCGATCCGCGTATTCAGCGCCCTGATGGACCTGATGGACGACGACGAACTGATGGCGATCATCGGCCATGAGATCGGCCATGTGGTACATGCCGACGTAAAACACGCGATGAAGAACGCCTATCTCTCGTCGGCGGCGCGCAATGCCGCAGGAGCCGCCGAGGGCAGCACGCTGGCCAAACTGAGCGATTCGCAGCTCGGCGAAGTCGTGACGGCCTTCACCGGCGCCCAGTTCTCGCAGAAGCAGGAATACGAAGCCGACGAATACGGATTCGAATTTGCCGTAAAAAACGGTTTCAGCCCCTACGGCATGGGCAATTCGCTGAGCAAGCTGGTCGAGCTTTCCAAGGGAGCGAAAGCTTCGACCGTGCAGAAAATGTTCTCGTCACACCCCGACAGCGAAAAGCGCGCTGCGCGCATGAAGGAGAAAGCCGATGCTTACACGGCTGCGCAACAGCAGTAACGACATTGCGATTTAAATATGAAAGCCGACCGTCGCAGGGTCGGCTTTTTTTGTGGGGAATCTGGGAACGATAGTTTCGGAAATTGAATTCGGATAATTTTCACAGCACAGACATTCCGGATAGATTCCGCCCGAAACCGACACCCCTCCGGCAATTCAGAATCGCATCCCTGCTATTTTATCAGCGGCTGACAGGCCGGACAGTAATAGACCGCCCCGCCCAGATAAGCCTCTTTGACAATCATACCGCCGCAGACCGGGCATGGGTCCGAACAGGTATTTTTAGACAGCAGGGTTTTATATCCGCCGGGCTTGCCCAGCAAATCCTTTTCGGTATCGCGCCCGCCGCGACAGGTCATCTCTTTCAGGGTCGATTTCACCGATGAATACATCCGCTCGAATTCATCGTCACCCATCGTCGCCAGTTTGCGCTTGGGATGGATTCGGGCCTTGAACAAAATATCCTGCAGGACGCCGTTCCCGAGTCCGGGGATACGCTGTTCGGTCGCCAGGAAAGCTTTAGCCGACAAATTAGGCTTGGTATCGGAAAGAAGCCGGCCGAAATAGGCTTCATCGAAACTGTCTCCCAGCGGAGAGGGCTTCGAAAGCGCACCCAGGTAATACGGATTGTCGAAAGTTTTCCGAAATGCAATGATTCCACCGTACATGGCGACCGTAAAAACCAGGAAACTGTCGTCGTCGAAAGCGATCAGCAACTGATATTTGGGCGGCACATCCGCACCGGGCGCATAGTAGCGCAGATTGACGCCGTCGGAAAGAGCGATATGCGTGTCATCGTCCAGAAGCAGGTCGATAAATGCTCCGCGCCCCTCTGCGGAACGAATTTTTTTGCCGGCGAGACGCGCCCGGTAATCGGCCGGATCGCCCAGATACCAGGTAAACTTATGGGGATGGGTGGCGTTGAACACATCCGTAACCGTGCGCCCGGACAACATATCGGCGGCTTGCCGTGCAAGCGAATAAGATTCGGGAATTTCGATCATTTTTCAAGGTGTATTTGGACAAAGATAACAAAAATATGCAGTCTGCCAAGGACCGCCCTGTAAGGGGATGCAAAATAAAAAAAGCCCTCCCCGACTTTCGGACGCAGGCAGAAGAAAACGTCGTTCCGATTTGCCGGACAAGATGTTTTTTCTATATTTGTATAGTTAAATCCGAAAAACAGACGCCTATGAAGAAATAACAGCACGATTTTTTCTGCACACGACTTACACACGTGCCGATTCCGCACTAAAAGCGCCGGCACATACATATAAAAAGCGCCAGCTTTTATTCATACATCTTGAAACTTAGGACACTTCAAATGGTAGTTGTGAATAAAACGGACGCTCACGTTACTGCGTGGGCTATACTGTTTTATTTGATTACCAGGGTATCCTAAGACCTCAAGATGCAAATAAAAGTGTAGTCCCACGTTTTTTATATGCCCTGCCCAACACAACCGCCCCGGGACTGGCATTCAAAAACCAGCAACAACCATGAAAAAATTTTATATTTGTCTACCGGCAATCCTGACCTGCATTTTCCAGCTTTCGGCACAGGATATCATCACCAAACGCAACGGCGAAGAGATCGAAGCCAAAGTCGCCGAGATAGGCGACACGCAAATCAAGTACCGGAAATACGAAAATCCGCAGGGAGCGCTCTACAATATTCCGGCATCGGAGGTCTTCGTCATCCGGTTCGAGGACGGAACACGGGAGGTCATAACGCCGCTCGACGGCGCTTCGCAGACCTCGGCCCGCACCACCGCAAAACCGGCAGCGACAGGAACCGACACTGCGCCGGCAGGCACGAACGACAACTACGCACAGATCAACCGGAGCGTAAAGAGGACGAAGGGGCCGCTTCGAGACAAACATTTCTACATCGGACCGCGTGCCGAATTCGGATATGCGGCAATAACGTCCAAAAGCGGGAATATATCGGGCCCCGTCTGCTCGGCCGGAGCGATTGCCGAATATATGTTCGACAAAATAAGTCCCCACGGTGCGGGTATGTGCATCAGCTACGACATGTATATGCTCGAAGAGGATTTTGACCTGAACTGCATGAATATCGATTTGTATTATGTCTACCGGCCGCGCAGCCGCTGGAATTGCTTTGCAGGGTTCAAATTCGGAATCCCGGTCAAATCCGAAGCGTCCGGTGTCGACCTGAAGACAGTGACGAATACGGCCGTCGGTATCGAGATGGGCGCAGGATGGGCCACGCGGCATTTCGACCTCGGCGCGGCAATCTTCACGAACTTCAACAGTACGCTCGATGTATCCGAAAGCAACCGGATGGTAGGTGTCAAACTGCGGATAGCATATCGTTTTTAAGCCATGAAACAGTTGCTGCTATTTATCGCATGCTGTCTGATCGGAGCAAGTTCGGCAGCACAGGATATCATCCTGAAACGAAATGCCGAGCAGATCGAAGCCGTCGTGAAAGAGATTACCGATACCGACGTCAAATACAAGAAATTCACGAATCCCGAAGGCGTCACCTATTCCATAAGGCGCAGCGCAGTGTTTTCAATCACCTATGAAAACGGCACCAAGGATCTTTTCGCAGATGAAAAACCGCAGGCTGCCGCCGACAGCTATCCCTATCCACCCGTTTCCCGCAGCTATTCGCTCGGAGAGCTGTTCGATGAGGGCGGTGTGCGGGGCATTGTCATTCGGGTCTCGGAAGACGGCCGGCACGGACTGCTCCTGTCGCACGTGGAAGGGAAAACAGAATGGGGATTTATTAACAAAAATCCATTGAAAGAAAAAGGCTTCGCGAGCGGCTGCACCGATACCGAAGACGGATGGAAAAATATGCTGGCCATACGGGAATTAATCGCAAACACAGACTTATTGTGGTCGAACCTGCCTGCATTCTCCTGGTGCAAAGACCTCGGTCCGGGCTGGTATCTTCCGGCGCGAAAAGAACTGGAATCCCTATGGAATTTCGGAGAAAGTAATCCGGCTTACTCGTATAAGGAGCATAAAGAGGCCATAGAAAACCTGAATTTACGGCTTGCGGAATACGGACTGGCGGAACTCGGCCGTATGCGCGACTATTGGAATTCGACGGAAGCAGATGCAAAGAGGGCGCATATATTTGTCTTTATCAATGCACCCTTCAAAAGCTACACAAAAGGAACAGAGAAATTTGCCGAACGCTTCGTAAGAGCCGTTCACAAATTCTGAATAGAGAGTTCGGACAGGGTGAGGGCTAATCGGTCCTCACCCATTC
>CAKVKI010000100.1 GCA_934754975.1 uncultured Alistipes sp.
GCACGGGGTTGTCGGGCAGGAAACGGCGGCTCAGCGACAGGGCGACAAGCCCGACGGGAATGTTCACGGCGAAGAGCCAAGGCCAGTGGGCGATGGAGAGGATGCCTGCGGCGATGGTCGGGCCTGCGACCGACGACACGGCGACGACCGTGGCGTTGATGCCCAGCCCGCGTCCCAGCTGCGCCTTGGGGTAGATGATGCGGATGAGCGTGGTGTTGACCGACGTGACGGCCGCGGCGCCGAAGCCCTGCATGACGCGCGCCAGCACCAGCGTGGCGAGCGACGAGGAGAGTGCGCAGCCTACCGAAGCCACCGTGAAGAGCATCAGTCCGCCGATGTAGACTTTGCGGTAGCCGACCAGCTCGCCCAGCGCCGAGAACGACAGCAGCGAGACCATGATGGCCAGCTGGTAGGCGTTGACGATCCAGATCGAGTCGGCGGACGAAATTCCCAGCTCCTGTCCGATGGTCGGCAGGGCGATGTTGGCGATGGCGCTGTCCAGCACCGACAGCCCGACGCCGAACGCCACGGCCAGGATGGCCCAGAGGCGGCGGGGCATCGGCAGTCCGTCCGCGGGCGGCGCTATGTAGGGAATGGTACTCACGGAGTGCAAAGGTAATACATGCCGGGCGCAAATCAAAACGGGATTCGGCCCCGCGCAGGTGTAAAATAACAGAGACCCGGAAATTCCCGGGCCTCCGTCTCACAACTATGAATTTGAACTTTTTACTTTAAAAACGGTGTGAAGTATGCTTATGGCTGGTTGTGATTTTCCGTTTATCTGCGGTCGCCCTCGGGCACGATCTCACCCTGAGGCTCGATGCCTTTGAGGTATTTGCCGAGGAATTTCTCCATCGAGCGGTAGAAGTCGAACCGGTTCTCCTCGTTGTGGAAGCCGTGGCCTTCGTTGTCCTTGACCATGTAGTCCACATGCACGCCGCGGTTGCGCAGCGCTTCGACCATCTGGTTGCTCTCGTTGATGTTCACGCGGGGATCGTTGGCGCCCTGTACCACCAGCAGCGGGGTCTTGATGCGCTCGGCGTTGAGGGCCGGCGAATTCTCGCGCAGCATCTCGGCGTCCTTCTCGGGGTTGCCGACCATCTCGTACATCATGTCGAGCATCGGTTTCCAGTAGGGCGGAATGGTCTGCAGGAACGAGAAGAGGTTCGATACGCCCACATAGTCGATGGCGCAGGCATACAGGTCGGGATCCTTGACGATGCCCTGCAGCGTGGCGTAGCCTCCGTAACTGCCGCCGTAGATGGCGATCTTGGCGGGATCGGCGATGCCTTTGCCGATCAGCCAGTTCACGCCGTCCGTGATGTCGTCCTGCATGGTCTGGCCCCACTTGCCGTAGGCGATTTCGGTGAACTTGCGTCCGAAGCCCGTCGAACCGCGGAAGTTCATCTGCAGCACGGCATAGCCGCGGTTGGCGAGGAACTGCGCCTCGGGGTTGAAGCCCCAGTAATCGCGGGCCCACGGACCGCCGTGGGGATTCACGACCACGGGCAGGTTTTTGGCGTTGTGCATCGTCTTGCCCACGGGCAGCGTCAGGTAACCCTCGATTTCCAGCCCGTCGCGCGAAGTGTAGTTGATGGGAATCATTTCGGCCATCTGCTGCTCGTCGATCCACGGCGCGAGGTCGGCCAGCTTGGTCATCGTGTCGGCTTCGACGTCGTAGAGGTAATAAGTGCCCATCGTGCGGTCGCCGCCTGCGTAGACGATGTATTTGTCTTCGGCTTTGTTCGAGCCGGCGATGCCGATGGCATAGCCGCGCAGGTGCTTCTCCATGCGGCCGAACATTTCGCCCGTCGCCTTGTCGAAGAAGTGGCGCGCAGTGCCTTTATGGCCGGTGTAGGAGACGCCGAGCAGTTTCTTCTGCGCGTCGCTGTACCAGATGTTGTCCAGGTCGTATTTGTCGTTTACGTAGAGCTGTTCGATCTCTTCGCACGTCGCGGGGTCCATCAGCACGAGGGCGACCTTGTCGCGTCCGAGGTTGGTGACGGCGTAAACCTGCTTGTTGTCGGGGGTGAAGGCGGCGAACGAGACGCTCTCCTTGAAGTTGGTCGTCAGCACGGGGCGGAAAGGCTCGGCTTCGGTTTCGCGGTAGCGGATCTGCGAATTGACGCCGTCCACGATGGCGTAAGCCACGCGCAGGCGGCCGTCGTGGTCGGTCTGCCAGCCCTGGATGTCGCCGGGATTCTCGCACAGCATCGTCATTTCGCCCGTGTTGAGGTTCAGGCGGTAGGGGTCGAAAATCATCGGGTTGCGCTGGTTGGTGCCGATAATCATCAGCGAGTCGATCTCTTCCAGCGGGTCGATGATCTGCGTGCGGACGCCCGGGATGGCGGTGTAAGCCTTCGGGTCGCTGCCGTCGATGTTCACGCCGTAAAGCTGGTAGTTTTCGTCGCCGCCCGTATCCTTCAGGTAGAGGATGCGGTTGTTGCCGGCCCAGAAGTATCCGGCCAGGTCGCGCTCGGTCTCCGAGGTGATGCGCACCGCCTGTTTGCCGTCTACGGGCTGTATGAAGATGTTGCGGCGGCTTTCGTAAGGCGCCATGTAGGAGAAATAGCTGCCGTCGGGCGAAATCTGGTAGCCGGTCTTTTCCGAATTGCGGAAGAAGGTTTCCATCGGCAGCTCGGGGGCTGTCTTGGGAGCGCAGGAGGCGAGAACGGCCGCAGCTGCGATGAACAGGAATAATTTTTTCATGGGGTTATTCGTTTGTGTTTTCGTTTTGCTTTTTGGTGCGCAGGGCGTCGCGCCAGATGCCGCAGACCGAAAGGATCAGCAGTACCAGCAGCGGCGTGTCGGAGATGTGCGACGCTTCGGGAAACAGGAGCCGGCCGGCTACGCAGAGCGCGAAAGCGGCTACGGCGATAAATACGGCCAGAATACGGATGACTTTTTCGATTTCCATAAGGTCTCTTTTTTAATTGCGACACTGCAAACTTACAAAAGAAATTTTGAAAAACAAATAAAATTTATTGTTTTTCGATAAAAATTTTATGATAAGCGGGTTTGAAGACTTTGGCCGGCCGAAAATCGTAATGAAAAAAACGCCCGAAGGCGTTTCCTTATATAATATATGTTGTCCGGCAGGCGGAAGTTATTCCGCATCGACGAATTTGTAGAGTTGGTCGCCGCGGCGGATCGTCCCTTCGGTGCGTATGGCGCACAGTGTTCCCTGAGCGACGGACGGGACGGGCTTTCCGTCGGTGTCGTGCAGCTCGGCGAGCGTCTGTTCGGCGACGCCCGTGGTGGCGCCCATGAAGAATATCTCTTCGCCTACGGTCAGCGGAGCCGCTTCGACCAGCACTTCGGCCACCGATATCTTTTTGTAGAAGTTGGTCACCTTGCCTACATAGACCTTGCGCCGCGTGGCTGCCGATCCGTAATGTTCGCTGTGTTCGGCGACGGGCCGTCCGGCGTAGTAGCCTTCCCAGAATCCGCGGTTGAAAACCGTGGCGAGCCGCTCTTTCAGTCCGGCGGCCAGTTCGGGCGTGTATGTCCCGGCTTCGATGGCGCGCAGCGCCTCGTCGTAACACTCCACCACGCGCTTTACGTATTCGGCGCCCCGCGCCCGGCCCTCGATCTTCAGCACCCGGACGCCCGCGCCGATGAATTTGTCGAGAAAATCGACCGTGCAGAGGTCTTTGGGCGAGAGTACATAGCGGCCGTCCACGTCCAGCGCCGCGCCGGTCTCCTTGTCGGTGACGGTGTATTTGCGGCGGCACAGCTGGCGGCATGCGCCGCGGTTGGCCGAACAGTTGGTCTCGTAGAGCGACAGATAGCATTTGCCCGAAACCGACATGCAGAGCGCGCCGTGGGCGAACATCTCGATTTCGACCAGTTCGCCGCGCGGTCCCCGGATGTCGTTCTCGGCGATCTCGCGGTGGATCTGCGCCACCTGTTCGAGCGTCAGCTCGCGGGCCAGCACCACCGTGTCGGCCCACTGCGAAAAGAATTTCACGGCTTCGGAGTTCGAGATGTTGCTCTGGGTCGAGATGTGGACCTCGACGCCGATGCGCCGTGCGTAAAGAATCGCCGCGAAATCGGTGGCGATGACGGCGTCGATGCCCTCGGCCTTGGCGCGGTCGATCACCTCGTGAACGGTCCGCAGTTCGTCTTCATAGACGATGGTATTGACTGTCAGGTAGGTTTTTACGCCTGCGGCGTGCGCCGTGGCGACGATCCTGGCCAGGTCGTCGAGCGTGAAATTGGCGGCCGACGCCGAGCGCATATTGAGCTTCCCGACGCCGAAGTAAACCGAATCGGCTCCGGCCTGAATGGCCGCCGCCAGCGATTCGTACGACCCCACGGGGGCCATGATCTCTATATCGGAACGTTGCATATCAGTTTTTGCGTCCTATCAGGCTTTCGGCGTATTCGCGGATGCGCTGCGTACGGGCCTTGTCCACCGACAGCGTGTCGAGGATCGAGAGCGCCCGTTCGAACCGCAGCGAGATCTGCTGCTCGGTCAGGCGCGGCACGTCGAGCCGGTCGTAAATGGATTTTACCGCGGCGATTTTTTCGGAATCCGACGACTGCGCGTCGAGATGGATCGAGCGGAGCGCTTCGCGCGTCGCTTCGTCGGCGCGGCTCATGGCCGTAATCATCAGGTAGGTCTGTTTGCCTTCGAGGATATCGCCGCCGATGGCTTTGCCCAGCCGGTCGTCGCCGTAGCTGTCCAGCAGGTCGTCCTGCAGTTGGAAAGCCAGTCCCAGTTCGATGGCGAAACGGCGCAGCTTGCGGCAGTCTTCCTCCGAAGCGCCGCCCAGCATGGCTCCGATGGTGACCGATCCGGCCAGCAGCACCGAGGTCTTGAGTTCGATCATGTGCATGTATTCCACGACCGAGACCTTCGGTTTGCGTTCGAAATCCATGTCGTACTGCTGTCCTTCGCAGACTTCGAGCGCCATGGTGTTGAACGTGGCCAGTATCCGGGGCAGCAGCTCCGCGGGCACTTCGCTCAGCAGGCGGTAGGCGCAGATCATCATGGCGTCGCCCGAAAGGATCGCCACGCTCTGTCCCCACTTGGCGTAAACCGAGGGTTTGCCGCGGCGCACGGCGGCGTTGTCCATGATGTCGTCGTGCAGCAGCGTGAAGTTGTGGAACACCTCGACGGCGGCCGCAGCCGGCAGCGCCGCCTGAAACCGGTCGGTGAAAATGCCGTGTGCAAGCATCAGCAGCATCGGGCGCAGGCGTTTGCCGCCGCCCGCCAGCGAATAGCCGATCGGCGCGTAGAGACGCTCGGGTTCGGCCGGAAACTCGGTCTGGGCCAGGTAATTTTCGATTGCTAAGAGCAGTTGCTCGTTCGTTTGCATAATTGTAATACTACTTTTGGATCGGAATCTGTCCCAAAAGTAGGAAAAAAGTTTGGAGTAGCCGAATTTTGGATTAACTTTGACCTGATAACTGCTAACTTTTTTAATCCGGACATACTATGAAAAAACTCGCAATCGGCGTGGATATCGGCGGCATCAACACCGCTTTCGGCCTTGTCGATGAGAACGGCGACCTCTATGCCGAATCGGTCGTTTCGACCAAAAAATACCCCCATGTAGACGATTATCCGGCTTATGTCGAAGATTTGTGCCAGGCGATGCATGCCCTGGCCGACAGCCTTTCCTTCGAATACGAACTGACGGGCATCGGCATCGGCGCCCCCAACGCCAATTTCCACAAAGGTACGGTCGAAAGTCCCGCCAACCTCTGGAAATTCCGCGAGGGCGACCCCAATCCCGACGAGAGCCGCCGTCTCTTCCCGCTGGCGGAAGATATCCGCAACTGTTTCGGCGGCGTGAAAGTGCTGGTGACCAACGACGCCAATGCGGCGACGATCGGCGAGATGATTTACGGCAACGCCAAAGGCATGCGCGACTTCGTGATGATTACGCTCGGCACGGGACTCGGTTCGGGTTTCGTGGCCAACGGCCAGATGATTTACGGACATGACGGTTTTGCCGGCGAGTTCGGCCACATCATCGTCGAGCGCAACGGCCGCGAATGCGGCTGCGGGCGCAGGGGGTGTCTGGAGACCTATGTTTCGGCGACGGGTATCAAGCGCACGGCTTTCGAACTGATGGCGACGATGACGGCGCCGAGCAAACTGCGCGACATCGCCTTTGCGGACTTCGATGCGTCGATGATCTCGGCCGCGGCGGAGCAGGGCGATCCGGTGGCGCAGGAGGCTTTCCGCTACACGGGCGAGATGCTGGGCCGCGCACTGGCCGACGTGGTGACGGTTACCTCTCCCGAAGCGATTTTCCTCTTCGGCGGTCTGTCGAAAGCCGGCAGGCTGATCTTCGAGCCTACGCAGTGGTACATGGAAGAGAACATGCTCTTCGTATTCAAGAACAAGGTCAAGCTGCTTCCGAGCGGCATTCAGGGCAAGAACGCCGCTATCCTCGGCGCTTCGGCCCTGATCTGGCAGGAAGAGAGCAAATAGATCGGATTCACCGGTCCGGTCCGATCCGTTCTGTTTCGCTCCGGTTCGGGCCGGCGGTTTCCGGGTGTAAGGGAGAAGTCTGCGGACTTCTCCTTTTTTATTTACAGGCCCGTTCTTCGGCCTCCGGCCTCAGCCGTATCCTCTCCTTTCGCTGCCCCCCCCCGGTTCCTTCCGGCGGGACGGCCGCTGCTGAAAATAAAATTCCCGGTCCTCGCGGCGAAGACCGGGAATTTATATGTTCGTGCGGGCTGAGGACCCGGCGGTTTGCCGGAGGCCGGCGCTGCGGCTGCTAGCGCATGGCGATTTGCGTAGTTCCGATCAGGCGGCCTTCGCAGAAGAGCTGCACGGTGTAGGTGCCTGCGGCGAATCCGGTGCTGTTGTAGAAGATGCCCACGTCGAGGTCCTGATTCTGGTAATCCACTTCACGCATCGACGAATAGCTCAGGCGTTCGCCTTCGAAGTCGAAGGTCGGCATGGCTTCGGTGGTCAGCACATAGCCGTCGGGCGAGGTGATGCGCACGTAAATCGTCTTTTCGCCCGGCGTAGCCAGTTCGTTGGCCGTCAGCACGAAGTCCACGCGCAGGCGGGCGGCGTTCTTGACGCGCGATACGGGCTTGCTGTTGGCGTTGAGGGCCGCCAGCGTGATGTCGCGGGCGCGGATCACGGCGCCGACACGCACTTTGTTATCCAGTTCGGCGGCCTTCTCTTCGGCCATTTCGGCGCGCAGTTTGGCCGACGAAATCTCCTTCCGGTAGCCGACGTTTTCGTTGATGAGTTTCTTGTTGAGGGTATTCAGCGAGTCGATCTGACGAATGTATCCCTTCATGATCGTACGCAGCGTACCCACCTCTTTTTCGTACTGTTTGATTTTGGCGAGGTTCCACGAACGCTCCTTCTTGAGCCGTGTCATCAGCGAATCGGCGCGGCTGCGCTCGACGTCGAGACCCGCCGTGATGCTGTCGTTGGTGACCTGCAGGTTGTCGAAGTCGGTCATCAGCCGTCCCAGGTCGTTCTGGATCGAGTCGCGGTCGCTCTGCAGCAGCTGGTTGTCGATCATCTGCTGGCGGTGGATGCTGAAATAGAGCGCCGAAAGAGCCACCAGAATCACCGACAGGATGATGATGACGATGCGGTAGCCGCGGATGGATTTGCCCGCCTCGGGCTGCGGAGTCATGTAGTCGTCGTCCTCGAATTCCGAGGGATCGTATCCTTGCTTATTTTCTTCCATAAAAGCTTATTTTTCAGAAATAGGATTAATTTGATGTTCGCCGGGGCGACTTTCGTTTCTGCAAAGATATAAAATTTTTATTTTATCAGGCTCGTCATCGGGTATTTAAGTCCTTTGTAGCCCGAAATATAGGCGTTGATGCTGCCCACGCGCACGGGCGATTCGATGTAAAGCGGGATTTTGTTCTCGTCGTCCGAGATCCAGAGCGTGAAAACGGTGCCGTCGGTGAACGAGAATCCTTCCGTAGTTCCCAGCTGGCATTCGAATTTCAGGGTTTTGAATTTGCCCATGTTGCGGATTTTCTTCGTTTCGCGGTTCATGAAGCGGTAGCTCAGGTGCCGGATCGTGTCCTGCAGCACCATCTGGAGCGTCGCCGGTTCGCCGGGTTTGAAACTGTCGGCGTCGGCTCCGCGCATGGTGAAGAAGAGCGCGATGGCGTCCATGCTTTCGGGTGTCAGCGGCATGGACTTCTCCTGATAGGGCTTCTGGCGGCGGCGCCAGCGGGTGAAAACCTGGTTGTTTTCCCAGTCGTAATTGTAATAGCTCTGGAACGTATAGTCGCCTTCGTGCAGGTCGCTTTCGAAGCGCATGGGCCGCTTCGTTTCCGGGTCGATCCATACCGTGTAAATATCTTCGAGGTTGAAGAACCAGCGGTAGGTGGGCAGCGTGCGGCCGATGCCTTCGACCTTGTAGTATTTGCGCCCGGCGATTTCGCTGTCGCTGGTCTTGACCTCCACGGCCCCGACTTCGGTGTTGGGGAACATCTTGGCCTTGTAGCTCACGCGGTAGAAAAGCTGCTCGCCCGGATGGTAGAGCTGGGCCGAGAGGGGCAGGGCGGCCGTGAGGAATAATATCGTGATAAACAACTGTTTCATGGGCAGGGTTTTTAAGGATAAACGTTCGATGGATTTGAAATATTACGAAATCATGGAAAAATCAATCTCTTCTTGTCCCGAATACTTCCGTCTCAACTCCCGCAGGCCGCGGTGTTCGGGGCGGGAAAGGCCGGGGTCGGCGGCCAGCAGGCCGGCCGCCGCTTCGCGCGAGACGGTGAGTATCTGTACGTCGAGCGTGGGGTTGGCGATTTTCAGATCAAACGCCATGCCGCTCTGGAGCGTGCCGTTGATGTCGCCGGCGCCCCGCAGTTTGAGGTCCAGTTCCGCCAGCCGGAAGCCGTCGTTGGTCTCGCACATCGCTCCGAGCCGCGCCCGCGACTCCTTCGAGAGTTTTTCGCCCGACATGAGGATGCAGTAGGACTGCTCGCCGCCGCGGCCCACGCGTCCGCGCAGCTGGTGCAGCTGCGAAAGTCCGAACCGTTCGGCCGACTCGATGACCATTACCGTGGCG
>CAKVKI010000101.1 GCA_934754975.1 uncultured Alistipes sp.
GGCGGAATAGGTAGACGCGCACGTTTCAGGTGCGTGTGCCGCAAGGCGTGCAGGTTCGATTCCTGTCCTGGGCACTTGGTGATCCCCGTAATCTTACGATTACGGGGATTTTTGTTTGTGCAGAAGTCCCTACCGGCAGCCGGACTCCGACGATGCTCCCGGCCTGTTCCGGTCGCTCACTGCGTATTCACACGAAAAAATGCGCATCCGCCGACAAACAAGCGGGAATGCGCATTCCGGTCCGAACGGCCGAAGGGCTTATCCTCAAATCGTCACCTGCTCCAGACCACCACGGCGCAGCGATCCGCCCCGATGGTAACCTGCTCCCCCTTAACCGAGGCATCCCCGTAGATCACACGCGGAGCGCCGTATTGATCCGTACGCAGCCGTATGGCCGCGCTTTCCGGACGCTTGTTGATAATGACGGTCATCAAAGCACCCTCTTTGCGCATGGTGCGCATCAGTACGTCCGGTTCGGGCGTGCGGAACGCAGCCGGAGCCGCGGCGATGGCCTCACGGCACTCCCGCCCGTAGAACGCCGTCAGCGGAGCCATATCGCGGTGATACCCGCCCAATTCGATCGGGGACGGCACCCATACGACCTCGCCGCGGCCATAGCGGTTGCGCACGGCCGCGACATCGCCGCCGTCCGTCATCATCTCCTTACCCGAAGCAGGCACAAGTATCCCCCGCCACAAATGCGCAGGCAGCTCCTTACCCAGCATGAAATAGTCTCCGGCGACTTTGAATTCGCTGACCTCGGCTCCGAAACACGATTTCAGCGGAAATCCGTTCATAAACAGGCATTGCATATTTTCATCGTAGAATCCCGACAATCCCGTAACGATCAGCTTGCCGCCGTTGCGGACGAACGACTCGATGCGGGGCCGGAATTCGGAAGGCAGCGCCACCATATGCGGGATCACGGCCGTACGGCCCGCCGCGTCGTCCCAGTCGAAGGTCGCCATATCGGCCACTTCGGGCGTTACGCCCCATGCCGAGACGGCCTCATAGGCGGCGGCCAGCGACTTCATGCAGGCCGAAGCCTGCCGTCCCTCCTCACCGGATGCAAGCGTTTCGACATTGCGCCGCTGAATGCGCAGGGAGGCGATGTTATAGAGGAGCGTCACCGGAGCCGGCGCAGGCCGAAGCCCGCGAAACTCCTCGCCGTGACGTTGCAATACCGATGCGACCTTCGCGGCTTCGAGCATCCGGTCCGACGGCCTGCGCAGGAAGTCGAGCAGCCCCCATTCCCCCGCCTCCATGACGGCCGCCCGCTGATTGAGCGACCAGAAGATCACCCCTTCGGCGCCGGAAGCGATCGCCGTCCAGAGATACTGCGCCGTATGCGCCGCCGTAGGACAGTAGGGAACATTGCCGCTGGCGGTGACGTTTCCTCCCTGCAGTTCGGTGATCCAGAACGGATTGCCGAGCGCGTTGTGACGGATGATATCCGACATCAGTGAAACGCCGAGCGGATATTCGCGCTGGCTGAACATGCCGAAATGCCAGCTCAGGTGCAGCGACGCGCCGACCGAGGTGAGGAATTTCGAGTAGGCCGGGAAATCGTAGTCGGGCAGCGTGCCCAGAATCTGGTGCGGATTGATATGGCGTCCGCGCTGCGGGTCGAGCCGTTCGACCAGCTGCGCGATATGATTCAGATACCACGTCGTATAATACGTCAGGAACTTCTCCTGCGTAAAATCGGCTTTCAGATAACCCTCTCCGCGCTCTTCCGGCGGGAAATCCGCCAGCCAGCGGTCGTAGACCTCCCTTGCGAGGTCGGTCATGGCGACGCGCGTCCCGCCGCTTCCGGGTTCGTTCTGCAGCACCCATGTCCACAGCGATTCATACTGCCGGAAATGCGACACCACGGCCGTAATATAATCGTCGATTTCGCGCAGGTGCGCTTTCGAACGGGGAAACTTGAAGCCCCCCACGTCGTTCAGTTCATCGGTGACGGGAAACAGCGTGGCGAAAAGCCGGACGCCGTATTTGTCCGCCGCACGGAACGCCTCGTCGTAAAGCGAAAAATCCCACTCTCCGCCGCGGTACATATGCGCCCCGAACATCCGGATACGGGCCACCGTCATCCCGTTATCGTGCAGCAGGCGGAAAAATTCGTCGATATCCTCCGGCGTCTGTCCCGGCTCTACAAAAACCTGAGCGCCGATCTGCGGCACATCGCATTGCTGGGCGCGCACTCCGGCCGTTCCGGCCAGCAGTATAAACGCCATCAACCATTTTCTCATCGTTTATTCATTTTTATACGCCACCCGGCGGCTCGTCCGCGCCGCATCGGCCGGAGTTACCGCAGGAGCAATTACAAATTCATAACTGTAGTGTTTCCCCAACAACCGGTACGCCTCCGAAGGACGCGATTTCACGCTCCACGAATCGGTGCCGCCGACGCCGGCCTGCGCACAGTCGATATTTACCAGCCAGGCGTCGTCCAGCCGCACGATCTCATTCGTATGCGCCGCCGCATCCAGCGCCTCCTGCGTGCAGGGCCAGACCGAGACTGACAAAGGCTGCCGGCCCGCGAAAACGACTCCGCCGCCTTTGCCCGAAAGCTGGAGATAGCGGACGTCGCAGCGGTTGCCGCACTCCTGCGGATAGATATAGGCGGGACTGAAATCGGCCGTATTGCCGGAGTAAACTCCGAACAGGGAGCCTTCCTTACGGTCGGCATAATTCTCTCCGGGACCGCGGCCGCAGTAGACATAGCGGCCCAGCGTCCCGCTCCATAGGGCCTGCAGACCGATGCGCAGCGGTTCGGGAAGCGTGTCGGCGATCCGCAGGTCGTACGAAACGGCTAGCTCTCCGTCCGCCGCAAGCCTATAACGCAGAGCCAGCCTGACGCCCCCGCCGCACACGACGGCCGTCACCGCACCGTCGGCCGCATCCAGGCTTTCGAGTTTCAGCCGCTCAGGCATCGCGTGCCATGCGCCCATACGCTCCTGCGTACGCCAGCCCCGGCGGTCGTTGTCGGTGGATGCCCGCCAGAAGTTCGGCCCGAGCGGACTCCGCATCAGCTCGCGGCCCCGCACTGCATATCCCGACAGGTATCCCGTCGCCGCATCGACCGTCGCGGTCACATTCCCGGCAGTCAGCGTCACCGAACGTTCCGTACGGCCGACGACGGCACTGCGGGCGGCCGCAGCGCGCACAGGCGCCGCGGCGGGCAGTGCAAACTGGTAACGGCCCGCCTCGAAACCCCGCAGTGCATAGGGTTTATCCTCTTTCAGGCGGTAAACGATATCCAGCCAATAATCGACGCCGGATTCCGGACGGGGCGCCTTGTACCCCACGCGGCACTCCGTGCAGGCTCCCGCTTCCGTGCGCGGCACTTCGAAGGTTCCGCTTCCCAGCGTCTCCCCCATGCTGGACGTAATGCGCCATTCGAAAGTATATTCGTCGGTCGAAACGAAGAAATTGCGGTTCAGGACCGTGAAAAAATCTTCCCCGGCCCGCGGCTGCGCGATTTCGAGCGGCTGGAAGACATGCTTCGCCTCCGCCGCGGCCGGCTTGAGGCTCCGGTCGGGATTGATGATTCCGTTGATATTGAAGTTGGCGTCATGGTGTTCCCGGCTTCCGAAATCACCGCCGTAAGCCCAGAACCAGCCGCCTTTGCCGTCGGCTTTGCGCAGGCCCTGGTCGATCCAGTCCCAGATATGGCCGCCCAACAGTTTGTCATGGCGGCGGATCACCCGCCAGTAGTCGCCCAGTCCGCCCACGGAGTTGCCCATCGCGTGCGCATATTCGCACATCAGCACCGGCCGCCGGACAAGCGTATCGCAGGCCAGCCGCTCCAGTTCGTCCACCGTCGGATACATCCGGCTGACGACCTCCACCGCATCGCGGTCGTCGGGATTGGCCAAATCGCTGTATTTGCTCCGTTTCGGATCGTCGTCCGCGGTTTTCCACTTTCCGATGCTGCGCAGCGGAACATACCCCGGGTGCCGGGGATTCCCCTGCGCGCCCTCGTAATGGATGATGCGCGTGGGATCGTACTCCTTCGTCCACGCCGCCGCGGCCGCATGGTTCGGCCCCCAGCCCGATTCGTTACCCATCGACCACATGACCACGCTGGGATGGTTGCGGTCGCGGACGACCATGCGCGTCACGCGCTCCATAAAGGGAACGATCCATTCGGGACGATTGCTCAGGCAGCCGCCGGCATGGTGCGTCTCGATATTGGCTTCGTCGATTACATACAGGCCGTACTCGTCGCAGAGATCGTAGAAATAGGGGTCGTTGGGGTAATGCGACGTGCGCACGGAGTTGAATCCGAGCCGTTTCATCAGCGCCGCATCCTCCCGCATCTGCTCCCGCGTGACGGTTTTGCCCGTCGTGTCGCTATGGTCGTGGCGATTGACGCCGATCAGCTTCACCGGCACGCCGTTGACCAGCATGCGCTCCCCCTCGACACGCACGTCCCGGAATCCGATGCGGCTGCTCCGGGCCTCGACCACCCTGCCGTTTTCATCGGCGAGGGAGAGTACGAGCGTATAGAGGTAAGGGGTCTCCGAAGTCCATTTATGCGGCGACGAAATCCGGCCCTCCAGCAGCGGATACCAGACGTTGTCGCGCTGGGGATACGTTTCGTCCAGCAGTTCGCCGACGGTCACTTCGAGCGTGTCGCCGGGATCGACCCTCCGGTTTGCGGCATCGAACAACTCCGCACGCAGCACATAATTCCGGCAGCGCGCGGTATCGGCGCCCGTCAGCGTCACCGAAGGCCGCAGCTGGAGCTTCGCATCGCGATACTCCGCATCGAACACCGTCCGCACGCCGTAATCGGCGATCGCGGCCCGCGGTTCGGCGGCCAGATAGACCTCGCGGTAAATTCCGCCCAGCCGCCAATGGTCCGCATCTTCCAGATAACTTCCGTCACACCATTTCAGCACCTTGACGGCCAGCCGGTTCTCGCCTTCCCGCACCAGTTCCGTGACATCGAATTCGGCGGGCAGCGCACTGTCCTCGGAATAACCGGCGAAACGGCCGTTCACCCATACACTGCAGGCCGAGTAGACGCCGCCGAAGTGCAATATAACCCGGTCGCCGTCCCACGCACGGGGCACTTCGAAAGACCGGACGTAACATCCGGCGGGATTATCGCGCCGGATATAGGGCGGCGTGTTCGGATAGGGATAAATAATATTGGTGTAAATCGCATAACCGTAACCGGCCGTCTCCCAGCAGGAGGGCACTTCGATCCGGTCCCATGCGGAGACATCGTATTCCGGGGCTTCGAAGCCCTGCGGAGCGCGCGAAACGTCGTCGCAGAAACGGAACTGCCAAACGCCGTCGAGCGAAAGGAAGCGCGCACGGCTGCGGTCGGCCGAAAGTGCATCTTCGAGTGACGGATAGGAGTAAGAGGTCGCGCGCGCATCGAGCCGGCAGCGGGCATTGACAAGCTGGTTTTCCCAGTCGGGATTCCGGGCGGCCAGGCGGCCGCACAAACAGCAGCAAAGAATCAGGGTCAGTTTTCGGATCATAGTCAGGTTGTTTTTCTTCCGCAAAATTAGGGAATTAAACAGGCTCCGTCTGATTCTGGTTTATCAAAAGCTAACAGAAATCTTTCACCGGGCAATTATAAGAATGTGTTAGTTTTTGATAAAAACAGAACACCCCGGAAGCGAAAGAATCGCTACTTTTGCAATAAATCCGCACCGCCCATGAAACGACTGCTCTCCCTGCTGCTCCTGCTCTGCGCAACATTTCCCGTCCAAGCCCAGCGCCTGCGGTTCGCCGTCGTGACCGACACGCACATCGGCAGGGAGCATGCGGCCGAAAACCTGAAAACCGCGATCCGGTCGATCGACGCCGACGACTCGGTGCGCTTCGTACTGCTGCTCGGCGACATCTCGCACGACGGTACGCCAAAGGGACACCGCAAAGCCCGGCGTCTGCTCGCCCGGCTGCACAAGCCCCTGTACCTGACCACGGGAAACCACGACGCCAAGCGTCCGGAACGCTACAGCAGTTTTCTCCGCACATTCAAAACCGACCGGTTCTGTTTCGACTGCGAAGGGGTGCGCTTCATCGGCATTACGACCGGTCCGTTCGAGCCGGACCGTCATGCCACGCTGCCCGGCGAAGAGATTCGCTGGCTGGCCGAAAAATGCGCCGTCCCGCAGCCGACGATCATCGCCGCCCACCATACGCCGGACCTGATCGCCGGCGGCAGTGCAATTTTCGACGGATTCGACACCTCGCATATCGTACTCTGGCTCGCAGGCCACCTGCACGAAAATAAAATCCGGGAAACGGAACCGGGGCCTTCCGTGGTCAATATCTCGACGCTGGACGGCGGCTGTTACAACCTTTTCGACCTCGACGGAGGGCGGCTGCGCGTCACGACCGTCGATCCGCGGACCGGAAACCGGACCGCATGGCACTTTTCCGAACTAAACTTTAAAAACCGATAAAATGACAAAACTGCTTCGCATCCTGATTTTAGGCGTCCTGTTATGGAGCGTCCCGGCTTCGGCGCAACGTACGGCCCCGAAACCCGAAAAAGTACACAGCGTGATCCTGATGATCGGCGACGGCATGGGATTGGGACAGGTCGCCGCCTACATGATCGAAAACCAATACCGCCCGACGGCTTTCGACCGCGCCCAGTATACGGCCGTCTGCAAAACCTACTCGGCCAACAACCGCGTCACCGACTCGGGCGCCGCGGCGACGGCAATGGCCACGGGAAATAAGACCAAAAACAGCCGGATCGGCGTAACCCCGGACGGAAAGCCCGCCGAAAACATCACAGAGATGGCAAAAGCCAAGGGACTCGCGACCGGAATCGTCGTGACGTCGCACCTGGCCGACGCGACGCCCGCCGGATTTATGGCCCATACCCCCGACCGGCACAACGACCACGAAATAGCCGCGGCTTATGAAACGTCGGACATCGACGTCGCCGTGGGCGGCGGCCGCCGATTCTTCGAAAAGCAGGAGGACGGGCGGGACATCCTGGCCGCGTTGCAGGCCAAAGGATACGCTTACGCCTCGACCCCCGAAGAGTTTTATGCGACCGACCGCACGCCCGTCATCGGACTTTTTGCGGACAAGTACATGGAAACGGCGGCCAAACGCGGCGAGGATTATCTCGAACGCGCAACCGAACACACGCTTTCGCTGCTCGCGCGCAACAGGAAAGGATTCTTCGCCATGATCGAAGGTTCGCAGATCGACGGAGCCTGCCACGGCAACAACACGAAAAAACTGCTGGGTGAAATGCAGGATTTCGACCGGGCCGTGAACAAGGCGTTCGACTTCGCCGACAAAAATCCAGGCACATTGGTCGTGGTGGTCGCCGACCACGAAACCGGCGGGCTGACCGTTGTTTCGAACGACCGGGATTTCACGGCGGCGGAGAGCGGCATCGAATACAAATACAGCACGACCAGCCATTCGGGCACGCCCGTCATACTCTACGCCTACGGCGCCGGCGCATACAATTTCAGCGGCGTAATCGAGAATACGGATGTCTTCCGGCTGATAAAGGCCCTGCTGATCGACCAGAAGAAATAGAACGCCGCACGCACCGAAACGTCTGCGCGCCGTACACGGCGCGCAGATGTTTTTCATACCCCGTCCGCCCGCGGACATTTCCGTCCACAGCCTCCAGCCGCATCGCTCTCTGCGCACCGTCCCTGCCACGGCATCCGAGCCTGCCGCCATTCGGTCCTCCCGCCATGCACATTCTCCGGTCCTCGCCCATACCGCCCCTCTCCTCCCCGGCACTTCCCCGTCCGGAACGACGGCACTGTCCGGAACGACGGCACTGTCCGGAACGACGACACTGTCCGGAACGACGACACTGTCCGGAACGACGACACTGATCCGCCCCAACGAAAAACGGCGGACGGCAACCGCCGCCCGCCGCATACCGGGACATATCGCACAGGTCCGCCTACTCTTTCACGATACGGTAATAGTATTTGCGGACGGCTTTCCAGTCGTAATACGGAGCCGTGTCGCCTGCGACGGGAATCGTAACTTCCCGCTCGTTGAGCAGGAATTTGACAAGCACCCGGCCTTTGGCGTTGCGGTAGAATATCAGCTGTATATTGCCGGCCATCGGCGTAATCCGGAAATCATTCCAGACATTTTCCACATTCTCGGGGTCGGCTTCGACGCCGCACGCCCCTTCCAGCTGCATCAGCGCGGCCAGCGGCATCAGGCCCTCGCCGTGTCCGAAACGCAGATCGGCCACGATGCTCCCGCCGGAGACGGCCTCTTCGGCGCACGCAAGCATGTCGCGCAGCAACGGCTTGGCGATCGAAGCCGCCAGCTCCCCGGCAATCGCCGAAGGCCCTTTGCGGAGATACTGATTGAGATTCTGAAGACGCCAAAGCGCAAAAATCTCATCGTCGGTGAAAACATCGTAAAGCGACACATCGAGCGGACAGTCCTGCAGGATGGAGGCTACGGCGAAAAACTCCATCATAAAACCGCGGCGGCCGGATATATGGCGTTTCACGTAATCCGCATCGCAGAAAAGAGACTCCACGAACCGGTCCGGTGAAAACCAGGAATTACGCTTTGCGTCGTACACGGCGCGCCACGCCCCGTCCTTGTAATAATCCTTATAGGCTTTGGTATAGTGGTTCAGATAGCCGTTATATGCGCCGCCCGACTCTTCGCGGATATCCAGTTCCGGTTCGCACATCTTAAGCGCCCCGTCGAACGAACGCATGCTCTGAACCACCCGTCCGACGGAGGTCGAACGCGAAAAAACCTGCATTTTCCGCCGTTTGCCCTTCGGCTGGAATACTTCGGGATAGTTCCGGTACATCCGCGCGGCTATTTCGCGATGCTCCCGTTCGCCGGCCGGCGTGAGTACTCCGGCATGCCCGTGACACACGGCATAAATCGTATCCATACGCTGTTTGACCTCCATGCCGAACGGCGTCAGCGCATTGCTCCCGGCCGCAGCGGCAAAGATGTCGTAAAACTTCTTGTAAATATTCTCCGTCGTGTGGTAACGCGAT